>JAQGOT010000381.1 GCA_028293465.1 Pedosphaera sp.
TTTTTGGAAAATGACAAATGGCGCAACGCGCTGCTGAACCCGCAATGCACCTTTTACGATTTGCTCAAGATCAGCGCCGAAAGCCCGGCCATGATCATTTACCTCGATACTGCCGGCAGCAAAGGCACCGGCAGCAACATCGCCAACGAGAATTACGCCCGCGAGATCCAGGAACTCTTTTGCATGGGCGTGGACAACGGCTATGACCAGAATGACATCACCGTCATGTCACGGTGCTGGACCGGCTGGTCCCTGGAGAAGGTGGCTTTCACCAACGCTTTCAACCCCTTTGCCGCCATCACGACCAATATCATCCCCGGTTCCACCAACACCAGCATCACCACCAGATCGAACCTCTACGGCGTCTGGGCCTTCAATTATAAATCCGCCAATCATAACACGACCACCAAAACCATCTATCCCGCCAAAACCGTCCCGGCCCGTTTTGGGGCTCCGTGGACCACCAAGAAGTATGGCACCAATGCGACGGCTGGCGTTTATCAATTGATAGTCCCGGGTCGTACCGGCACCAACGGCATTCAGGAAGGCTACGATGTCATCCAACACATCGCCAATCTGCCCTTCACTGAGGAATACATGAGCGTCAAGTTGTGCCGCTGGTTTGTGCATGACGACTTCCCCAACCCCAGCAATGATCCCAACAGCCCGATTTATGGTTTCTATCATTATGCCTCGACCAACCTGACGGCTGAGGCCCAATTGGTCCACTCCTGCATGCTCACCTGGGAAAACAGCAATCCCAGAGGCCAGATCTGGCCGGTGTTGAGCAATATCTTCAACTCGGACTTGTTCCGCAACCAGGCGGCTGGGCAAAAGGTCAAGACCCCGCTGGAATATGTTGTCAGCGCCATCCGAGCGCTCCGCTCCAGCACGAACGGCAGCAATCTGGCCGGCAGCTTCAGCGCTTACACGGACGGGTACGCGGTCGGCGGAACCTCCGCCGGTGCGACCACTCCGCTCTCGCGCATGGGCACCATGCTCCTCTTCGACCGCGACTCGCCGGATGGATACCCCGAAGCGGGCCCGCCTTGGATCAGCGCCGGGACCTTGGCCGAGCGTTTACGCTTCGTTCAATCATTCTGTATTGCGAACGGTCAAGCCGGCCACAGCAGCAGCACCAATGACGCCGGCAACTCGGTATGTGACATTCAGGGCCTCATCCGCGCCAAACTGCCGCCTTCAAGCTGGACCAATGCGCCTGTCATCGCCGATTATTTCCTGAGCATTCTTTACCCGGGCGAGGGAGCGGCTAATCTCGCGCTATACAAAACCACTGCCGTGAATTTCCTGAACGACGGCAGTGCCGATGCTCCGGTCACCACCCTGCCCTTCAGCAGCGTGCCAATCAGCACCTCGGCAACCTCAACCTACGATCAGCGGTTACGTGGCATGGTCGGTGCGCTCATGACGCTTCAACGCTTTCAGGAGCAATAAAGTATGGAACATTTTCACATCCTCAGCCGGCGCGGCTTTTTGGACCGCAGCGTCAAACTCGGACTCGGCGTCGCGCTGTCCACGCTCGTGGACATTCCGTTGGTCGTCAAACGCGCCCTGGCCGAAGGCAACATCGGCTTGAACGGCAAGAAGCTGCTCTTTATTTTCCTGCGCGGCGCGAACGACTCGCTCAATACCTTGGTTCCCATCCAAGATTCCGCTTACAACAGCGACCTAGTCGCGGCGACCGGGAAGGTCATCCGACCCGACATTGCCATCCCCAAGGACGCGATTGACTACTCCACGACCGGCGGTTGCGACTTTCCCATCAGCGCGTTGCCGGGGGATCCCACCTTCGGCTATACCAAAGGGATTCGCTTGGGGAACGGGTTCGCCGCCCTGCACCCGTCGCTAAAATTTCTCGCACCCGTTTATAATGCCGGCAACCTGGCCCTGATCCACCGGGTGGCTTACCCGAAACAGTCCCGGTCGCATTTCGACTCGCAGAACTATTGGGAGAACGGGACTCCCAATAACAACCTGGTAAAGGATGGCATCTTTTACCGCACGATCATCAAGTCCGGTTTGGCCAACACCAACGCCCTCACGGGTGTTTCCGTGGCCTCCGCCCTGCCCTTGTCCCTGCGCGGCAGCGCTGCGGCGATGACGAATCTGACGGATCCCTTGCGTTACAATCTTCTGGGCATTCCCAACAGCGCTTCCGGCAACAGCAAATCCGACAGCAGCCTTTTCACCGCCAATCAGTATCCGTTCCCGGATAAGGGGAACCGCGAACTGTTGCAACTGCAATACCAGAACCTTTCCGATACGCTCTCCATCTTCGGCGGCATCAACTTCACCGAGGCCGGCAACACTTTCGTGGACGATGCGAACACGGACAACGACACCGCCCCTTATTACCTGTTCCCCACCACGGATGCCAAGAATGGCGGGTTTAGCATGCACGCCAGCGACAAGAACAAATTTGTGGTTGATAGCGGCGCCTATTCCTTCTTCGCGAACCTGAAGGCGGCAGCCCTCATCCTCAACAAAACGGATGCGGTCATCGCCGGCACGGAGTTCGGCGGCTTTGACACGCACAACGTCCAGGGCGGCTCCACCGGCGCGCAGGCGAATCTTCTGCGGCGCATTGGCTGGTCGATGTATGCCCTGCAAAAATATTTTACGAACTACGCCGATAAAGTGGACTGGAACGACGTGGTCGTCATCACCATGTCGGAGTTCGGCCGCACCTCCAAGCAGAACACCTCCCTCGGTACCGACCACGCCGAAGCCGGTGTCATGTTCGCCGCCGGCGGTTCGATCAATGGCTATAATAAAGGCTTCCCGCACTCCGGCGTGTTTGGCTGCAGTCCGAATGATCCGGTTCCATGGGTGACCGGGCTGACCGGTTCCATGTTCGCCATCAGCAGCAACTATCTGCGGCGCATCTATGATTACCGTTCCGTGCTTGGCAAAGTCATCCGCGACCACCTGGGGGCCACGCAAAACCAGTTGAACGGCATCATTCCCGGCTATGCCGATTCCCGGGAAAAGCTGCTTGCGGGCGGCACCTCCACCATCGACAATACGACCATTGCCGGTGAGCCGAACATCCTTTAACACATCCCTGATCTCCAACGGTCGTCCAAGTGTGCCAAAGCGGAACTTGCATCACCGGATGGTCGGGTTAACGCTGTTCGCCTTGCTCTGCATCCCGTGGACGGGGTTTGCCTCTTTCATCATCCTCTATCCCTCGGCAGACACGACACTCAGCGAAAATTATCCGAGCAATAACTTCGGCGGACTCCGGTTCGTGAACGCGGGCACGACCCAGAACAGGACGATGAACCGTGGCTTGTTCCAGTTTGGCATCGCCGCCTCTCTCCCGGCCGGCTCGCGGATCCAGGCGGCCAGCCTGATCCTTGAAGTGACGCATTTGCCGGAAGCCGATTATGCCTTCGCTGATTTCGGCTTGCACCGCGTCCTTAAACCGTGGGGCGAAGGGAGCGGAGTTACCGGTGCCAGCGCACCCGGTGCCGGCGTGGGCCGGCCCGCCATCACCAATGAAGCCAACTGGTTTGATCGTTTTGCGTTCACCACCAACTCCTGGGCGACACTCGTCGGGGCGCCGACCAACGATTACATGCCCGAAACCAGTTCGATCCAAACCATCTACGGCCTGGGCGACTCGCCCTACACCTTCGTCTCCACGGCACGAATGATCGCCGACGTTCAGCAATGGTTGGATGATCCGCAAACGAACTTTGGCTGGATGCTCAAGCCAGAGGCCGAAGAAACCCCCTTCACCGCCCGGCGCTTCGCTTCGCGCGAGGATCCCGATTTTCCGCCGCAACTGGAACTTTATTACGTGGCACCACCCAGAATTGACTCCGCGGAGCGGGTCGGCAGCCAGTTCAAATTATATTTCAGCGCCGAAGCGGGACAGGGCTATGCTGTGGAATTTGCCAGCCGCCTCTCCGCTACCAACACCCTCTGGAGCACTTTGACCAACATCCCGCCGCCCGCCACGACCACCGATCTCGTCATCAGCGACAGCGGCACAGGCTCCAATCGTTTCTACCGGTTGCGCACCCAGTAATTGGCCGCGACTGCGGCTTCACTGCTTCCTCAATCTAAAGAAGGAGTTTCCGGACGGAGCATTGGTGACCACCTTCTGGGTCCCAACAATCACCGGCGTGTTCGGGACGGGCGACCAGCCCTTGATGGAGCTGACCGTGCTGTTGCTTTCCAAAACGAAGCCGAACTGGTTTGTCGGCCAGGAGAAGACCAGTTGGCCGGCGTTGGAGGTGAAACCCAGGACGGGCGCATCACCATCAATTTGGGCGAGAAAGATGTCACGTCCCCCGGAGTTGGTCACCACCAAGCTATCGAAGCTCGCGTTGGTGGAAGTGAAGTAGCCGGCCAGATAGCTGTTTCCCACCACGTCCACGGCCACCCCGGTCGCAGATTCCACATTGGTTCCGCCCGCTTGCTTCGCCCAGAGCGCCGTGCCCGCATTGTTATACTTGGCGGCGAAGACTGCGTGGCTGCCTGCGTTGGTGAGAACAATGCCGCCGAAGGTGGCGCTGGTGCTGAAGAAATCCCCCGCCAGATAAAGATTGGTCGCCACGTCCAAAGTGATGGCGTAACTGTAGTCGTCCGAACTCCCCACCGCGCTCCTGGCCCAGACGGTCGTGCCGGCGGGATCATACCTGGCGACAAACACATCGTTATGCCCGCTGTTGGTCAGTGTTATGCCCGCGCGGAACGTGGCCACGGGGCTGCTGAACGTGCCGGTGACATAACTGTTACTCCCGCCATCCACGGCGATGCCGTAACCAAAATCATCACCTGCTCCTTTCACCTGTCTCGCCCAGACCGCGTTGCCCAGCGTGTCATACTTGGCCACGAAGACATCATTCTGCCCGCCGTTGGTCAGCGTAATTCCCGCGGCGAACGTGGCGGTCGGGCTGAAGAAATTGCCGGTAATATAACTGTTGCCCGCGGCGTCTGCGGCGATTGCCAGGCCCACGTCAAAGGATGATCCCCCCGCCTGCTTCGCCCAGAGGACATTTCCCGCCGGGTCATGCTTCACGACAAAAACACCGCTTTGCCCGCTGTTGTTAAGCGTGATATTTCCGAAAGTGGCAATGGCACTGTAAAAAAATCCTGTCACGTAACTGTTGCCGGACGAATCCACCGCGATGCCATTCCCAACATCGTAACCGTTGCCACCATCCGCTTGAGCCCAGACCAAACTCCCGGCGCTGTTGTATTTCGCCACGAAGACGTCAGCACTCCCGCTGTTGGTCAGGATGGTGCCGCTGAAATTAATGTTGGTGCTCAGAAAATAGCCCGTGATGTAGCTGTTCCCCGCCGCATCCACTGCGATGGCATTCCCGAAGTCATCGGCGGTGCCCCCTGCCCGCTTGGCCCACACTACATTCCCGGAGAAATCATACTTGGCCACGAAGGCTTCCGCCCCGCCCGCATTGGTCAGAACCGTCCCGCCGAACGTTGCGTTGGTGCTCTTGAAATAACCGGCGACAAAGCTGTTCCCGCTTCCATCCACGGCCACGCCATTGGCCATATCATCGGTCGCGCCGGTCACCCGCTTGGCCCAGTGAAAGGAAGGCGTCTGTGCCTGCCCGAGGCCTTGGCTGCCACAAAGCACCCATATCAATATTACATTTGTCTTAAACCACGAGGCAGGGATACGCCAGGAGAGGAGCCAGGGGAATTTGCGCATGGTTGAATCCCTATCAGAATTAGTTCATCAATCCAAGTGCAAACATGGCTATTCCGAACCCAAGGAGCGATGATGGAGTCCCGCCCGGCATCTGAGAGAATCGAACGCCCGGCGTGAATTGCAACCGCCGGTTGGTTGCGCTCAAGGCACCTTCACCTTAAACTCAACCATGCAAAATAAGATTCCCTCCTTCATTTTGTCGCTGTGGCTTCTGCTCCTTGCCTTACCCTCCGTACTTTGCCGGGCGGAAGATGCGGCGGCACCAGAGCCAGAGTCGCAGCGCTACGAATTCCGCGAGAAGCATGACCCCGACGGCATTGGAAAATTTTACCAGGGTCGCGAGATCGCCCATGTGATGGGCCACCAGGCGGCTGACTGGCTTGAGCGGCCCGAGCGTGAAGAGGAAGAGAAACCAAGCCTGCTTCTGGATGTCCTCAAATTAAAACGTGGCGACGCGGTGGCTGACATCGGCGCGGGGACGGGCTATTACACCCGCCGTCTGGCCGAAAAAATCAGCACCAACGGAGTGGTTTACGCCGTTGAGATCCAGCAGGAAATGCTCGATATTTTGACAAACAAGATGGCCGGATTGCAAATCCACAACGTCAAACCAGTCCTTGGAACCATCACTGACCCCCACCTCTCGCCCGCCTCCATCGATTTGATCCTGATGGTGGATGTGTATCACGAATTCGATCATCCCCATGCGATGGTTGAATCGATGGTCAAAGCGCTGAAACCGGGCGGACGGATCGTGTTCGTGGAATTCCGCGGGGAAGATCCGAAGGTTCCCATCAAGCCCGTGCATAAAATGACGGAAAAGCAGGTACGGAAAGAGATGGCCGCTTTCCCGTTGGAATGGGTCGAGACCTTGGAAGTCCTGCCCCTTCAACACATCATCATCTTTCGGCGGAAGTAATCCCCGAATTGGCCCGGCAATTCCCCTCACCCACCCCTTGTCGCTTCAATCCACCAGTCGTTGATGCACCGCATAGCGGATAATATCGGCATTGGTCTTAAGCTGCATTTTTTCCATGATGCGAGTCCGGTAAGTGCTGATGGTTTTCACGCTTAAGGAGAGATCAAACCCGATCTCTTTGACGCTCTTCCCCAGCGCGATCAGCCGCATCACCTGATACTCCCGGTCCGAAAGGATCTCGTGCCGGGGCTCTTCGAGGGGCGCATTGAGGCTGGCAGCCAGATTCTCCGCGAGCGTCGAACTCACATATCGGCCTCCCGTCAGCACCTTCTTAACGGCCCCGACCACCTCCTCGGAAGCGGTGTTCTTGGTGATGTAACCAGCCGCGCCCGTCTTCAGGACCCGCACGGCATATTGGTCCTCCGGATGCATGCTCAGCACCAGCACCGCGATGTTTGGCTGGGCACCCACTATTTGTTTGAGCACGTCCAACCCGCCCTTGCCAGGCATGGTGATGTCGAGCAACACGACGTCCCACGGCTGCTTCATAACCTGCTCCAGAGCCTCGTTGCCGTTGTTGGCCTCACCGAACGTGGCCTTGGGGAATTCATCAGCCAGGAGCTGTTTTAATCCCTGCCGGATAATCGAGTGATCATCGACGATCAGGATTCGCACCGCTCCAACGGCTGGCTTGACCGAATGTTTGATTGCCCCTTGTTCCTTCACTGGTTCTGCTTTTTGCATGTTAAATGGTTTTAGTCCGAAGTTTTTACCCGGGCGGAATCCGGGTGGCCTGCTTTGACCAACCCATTCCGCGTGTGCTCGGCTTCCGGGCTCAATTGGGGGAGCGGCATGGATACGCGAACGGTTGTGCCCTTCCCGGCCCGGCCTTCAATCTGAACTTCCCCGCCGAGAATCACGGCGCGCTCCCGCAATCCCAGGAGT
>JAQGOT010000348.1 GCA_028293465.1 Pedosphaera sp.
GATTATTCCAAGGCCGAGCCGTTGTTCAAGGAAGCATTGGAAATGTTCCGCCACCCCGCGTCAAAAATCAAATTTCAACAGATGGATCCCGCGACGCACGGAGTCCGGACCACGCGCATGTCTTATCGCCCCAACTATAGTTACGCTCTCGACACGCTCAACAGTCTTGGCCGGATGTACGTCAAGCAGGGCCTGCCGGAAAAAGCCGAAGCTTGTTTCAAAGACACAGTAAAACTGGTCGAGGAGCAACCCAACGCACCCGACACCAATCTACAGCTGGCCTTGAGCAATCTCGCCGCCTTTTATCTTTCGCGTTCCAATTATGTTCAAGCGGAAGCTGTGCTCAATCGTTTGGCGGGCTCGCAAGAGAAATCCTTGGGGCCCAACAGCCCCGTCACGCTCAAAACCCTGTCCGAACTCGCTTTCGTTTATGACCGCAACGACAAATCTGCCGAGGCGGAAACGGCTTACAAGAAAGTGCTGGCGGTCAAGGGGAAATCTAATGATCCAACCAGTGAAGAAATCCTTGTTTCCACCGGTGACCTGGCCGCCTTCTATCTGCGCCGCGATCGATACGAACCCGCGGCGCTGCTCTACGAGGATCTGTGGGCTCGCGCCCAGAAGCTGCGGGGCAGCGATTTGAGGGATCTGCCCATGCTCACCCAATTGGGAATCATATATGCCAAGCTCGGTCGCGATGCCGACCTCGAGAAGGTCTATAAGCAGCAAATTGCCATCTACGAAAAGATGTTCGGCCCCAATAACAAAGCCGTCCTCAAACCGCTGGAAAATTATGCCGCACTCCTGCGCAAGGAAAAGCGCGATGCGGAAGCGGAACCGATCGAGGCCCGGACCAAAGCCATTCGTGGGCCGGGAAAAGCCAACTGATGCTGCTTGAACTGGCCGCGGGCGAACTACGGCTTCGCTCCCACCCGCGTCACCACCAGGTCATCAAACTGAATCGGCGTCGTGGCGTAGGGGCTGCCCCAGATCGCGGCGCGGCCGGCAGTGGGTTGCTTGGTCTCATCGAAGGAAATCATCGCTTTGTCCGGTTCGGTTCCGCCCTGCGGCCACACCTTCCCTTCCACTTTCCAAATCTCGCCCACCTTGGTCACCTGCAAGCGCAGCGTCGTCCACTGACCTGATTTCCATTCATAGGGGACCGTGGCCACCACGGCATCCCGCTGATACAACTCCAACGCTTTCTTCCCGGGTGACACCTGCAACTTATAACCGCCTTGCCCGTTCAAGCTCACGCCGAACGTCGGAAACCGCCGCCCTTTGCTGGTGCTGTTAATCCGTGCGGTTACCGCGACATCGGACTTTTCCGTCGGCCCGAAGAGCGCGCCAAAGGTGTCCAGCGGCGCACCGGGCAATTCCAAAATTTTATTCCCGCCCTCCTGTTTTCCGACAAACGCGCCGTCCAGGATCAGAAAATCATCCGGCGTCTTGCCGGCCTCCAAAGTTTCAAAATTATTTTGATACAGCGGTTTTGCGTCCTCAGCCAACGCCCGGGAGGCGCCCGCCACCGAACAGGCAAAGAGAACGCCGATCATTATTTTCTTAAAATGTTTCATGATACGAATCAATTGTTTCTCAAGGCATCGAGCAATTTTCCACGCAAGGCAAACCGTGTCGCCAGCCAAGTCCAGAGCAAGCCGTTCAGCAGGATGCCCGCGAGCGTGAGTGCTAATGACGCATAAGGTATTTGCGATCCGGGAGAAAGCAAGGCTGGCATCACGGCGATGGCCGCCGCGCCCGCGCCCACCCCCAACCCGGCCGCCAGCAAAGCCCCATGTTCGCTCAGAATCAGCCAATGCAACGCCCGCCGTTCAAAGCCGACGGCCAGCAGCAAGCCCAATTCGCCACGCCGTTCCTGCACATTACGCAGCACCACCACGCCCAACCCCCCGCTGCCCAGCAACAGCCCGAGCCCGCCCAAGACTTGAAATGTGCTCAGATAAGTATTCTGCACCGCGTTGAACGCATTCAGTCGGTCCGCCGCCGGCGTCAGTTCCAGACCCGCATTTTGCAACGCCCGCGTCAGCGTGGTCGAGACACCCGCCACGGAATTCGACGGTGCATCGACCAAAAACATTCGATACCCGCTCTCGCCCGGAAACCGCTTCACGAACTCAGCTTCGTCAATGATCAGGTTGCCCTGCAAAACCGAATTCGCCACCGCGCCCACCAGGCGCAGTTTGAATGCCTGGCCGCGCTCATCCGTGTAATCCACCGTGTCCCCCACCTTTTTGCCCAGCGCCCAAAGAATCGAGTTTTGATCCGCGATCGCCGGAATTTCATTCTCCGTTAACGGTGGTTTGCCGCTGTCCGCCTTGAGCAACAGCCAGGGCTTGTCTGCGGGCAACCTCTTGGCCACTTCAGCGAACGTGAACGCCTCCCGCTGCTGCAAACTCTCAGGCTTCACACCGAGCAGTCTGGGCTTTTGCGCCCGGTTCAAATTCAGGCAGCTCGCGTCATCGCCATCCCGCACCCGGAAAGCCACCACCGACACACCCCTCAACTCCGCCGCATCCAACCCGTAAAAGTCACGCCCCGCCGGGCTGTTCAAATCATACGTCACCGGCAGCGTCGCTTCACCGAGCAAAGCAAAGCCGCCCGTCCCGGAAGACCGCTTCCCGGCATCCAGGTTCGCATCCAATCGGAACGCCCCAATGGCCACGATCAGAAACACCCCGCAAGCCAGCAGCCCGATGGTGGCCAGGCTCCGCTTGCGACGGCGGGTGCTGCCGCGTAATCCCAACCCGCCAAAAGTAAGATGGACGCCTTCCGACCGGCGACCGCGGGCGACTGCCCCCAGCCAGGCCGCCGCAAACCCAAGTCCCGCGATCAGCAACAACGCTCCCGCACTGAAGAAGGTTTCCGCCGACGAGGTGTCCCGTTTCCACAACGCACCGCCAACCATGGCCAGCGCCAACGCGGCCGCAATGATCCCAATCCACGCCCCACGACTCCGCTTCGACACGCCAAAGCCGGAAGCTTGGAATTCCAAATCCGCCCCTTGCGCGAGCAACTCACGCGCGGGCCGCCGGGCCTGC
>JAQGOT010000353.1 GCA_028293465.1 Pedosphaera sp.
AACCTAATCCAAGTTAATCCAAGTTAATCCAAGCTCTCCCACTCCCAGTGCGGAATTGGGAATGGAGGGGAGGGGATGAAGATCGGAAGGCTCGCGGGTACGCTCGCCCCACCAAGGAGCGGGTGAGGCAAATCCAGGCGAATCCAACTTAATCCAAGTTAATCGTGGGGATGATTTTCAGATTTGAAGATTATCAAATTGGGGAATGGGCGGTGTCGCCCCGCTGGGGCTTGGGATTCATGGGTCTGGCATTCTATATACATGCCGGTCCTCCGGAGCTTCGGCGGGGGAGGTGCGCCCGTGCTTGTCATCCATTATCGGGACAGCCGCGCACGGGTGCGCCATCAAACCGAATCCAGGCAAATCCAGGCAAATCCAAGTTATCCGAGTGCGGAATGCGGAGTGTGGAGTGCGGAAGTTTGGAAATGTCCAATGACACAATGACCATGCTCCAAAGAAATCCCAATTTCCAATGACCCAAATCCGAGGGCTGGTGCGTGCTTGGGCTTGTGGGTTTGTCCGGGAGCGGCGGGTTGTCTTGGCGTGCTGCGGGTCACGGACCCGCGCTCCGGGGTGCTGGCGCACGGCCAATGTTCCGAATCCAGACTAATCCAGGTAAATCCAAGCGAATCCAAGTTAATCCAAGCTCAGGATGAGGGGATTTCAAATTTGAGATTTCAGAGCCGGGAGGGAGCGGGCAACAAATGACTTGGTCGGGCCGTGGGCTGCCCATATATTGCGACCAATGGTTCATACGGGCATAGGTTATGATGTTCATCAGTTGGTGGCCGGTCGGAAGCTGATTCTGGGCGGGGTGGAAATTCCGCATGCCAAGGGTCTGGACGGGCATTCGGATGCGGACGTGCTCATGCATGCGATCTGCGATGCGGTGCTGGGTGCTTTGGGCGAGGCGGACATCGGGCATTTTTTTCCAAACACGGACCCGCGTTGGCGCGGCGCGCCGAGCAAGGTTTTCTTGGAGGAGGCGGCGCGGCAGGCGAAGTTTCAGGAAGCGCGGATTGTGAATGTGGATGCCACCATCATTGCGCAGCAGCCCAAGGTTTACCCGCATATCCAAGAAATGAAGATCAATATTGCGGGAGCGCTGGGCATCAACATCAACCGGGTGGGGATCAAAGCCACGACCAATGAGCTGATGGGGTTCATCGGCAGGGAAGAGGGGATTGCCGCGATGGCGGTGGCGGCGGTCGATCGACCCGAACCAAAGTGACGCATGGCTAAAGCTGAAATTAGTTGGAAACGGCGGACGGAAACGGGGGAACGCGTGGAGGTTTACGCCCAGCACGTGGGGAACCGGTGGAAATTTTTTATGCGTGACCGGCGGTTTGAGCAATGGCAGCCGGTCGCCGAGCCGCCGCTGGAGGACTGGCTGGAGTTGCTGGATTCGGTCCAGCGCCGGATCAGCCGCCGGTTGCAGCGGCCGGAAGAAGAAGACCGGCTTAAGAGGGCGATTCATGAGCGATTCCCGGAACACAAATTCTAATTATAATTCAAAGCGCCCACCGTTAATCCTGATCTCTCCGAGCGTGGAGGTGAAGGGTGCCGAGTTCGGAGACATGTCAATCAGCCTCTCGGAAACCTACCAAGCGGCTGTCATGGCGGCGGGCGGCTTGCCGCTCATATTGCCAGGCATCGCCTCACCCGAGTTGGTGGCGGAATGCGTCCGGCGATGCGACGGAGTGCTCTTGACCGGGGGGGATGATATTAACCCGGAACTCTATACCCAACGGCTGCCTGCGCGTCTGGCCAAAACCGTGACCTTGGCCGGCGGGGGGCGTGATTTGCGGGAATTGATTTTGATCGATGAGATTTTTCGGCAGCGGAAGCCGGTGTTCGGCATTTGCCGGGGACACCAGATCATGAACGTGGCGCTGGGGGGCACGCTGGTGGTGGATATTCCGAGCCAGGTTCGGGGAGCGATGAAGCATCAGCGGTCTGACAAAAAGAGCGAAATCGTGCATGAAGCACGGTTGACAGCCGGTTCGTTGCTTGCAAAGATTACCGGCAAGCAGAATTTGGGTGTCAACAGTACGCATCATCAAGCCGTGGAGCGGGTGGCGAAGCCATTACGTGTCACCGCCCGGAGCGAGGATGGTATTGTTGAAGCGACGGAGTTGAAACAGGAAGACGCCCACCTGCTGCCTTATTTTATGACCGTACAGTTTCATCCTGAGCGTCTGGCCCCCCGGCATCCGGAGCATCAGGCATTGTTTAACAGTTTCACCCGGGCGTGTATGATGAATCGGAACAGCACTCTATGAAGGCCAATATTCTGGTAATTGATGATGACGCGGAGATCCGCGAACTGGTGGTTCAGATTCTGCAGCGCGCCAATTATCAAGTTTCCCAGGTCAAGGACGGCGCCTCGTTGAAGGAGGCACTTCCCCGGTTGCAGCCGGAGGTTGTCTTGGTGGATTATAAACTGCCCGATGCCTCCGGGCTTGACCTGCTCCCGATCATCAAGAAGGAATGGCCCGAAGCCGAGGTCATCATGATGACGGGGCACGCCACTTACGATGTGGCGGTCGAAGCCATCAAACGGGGCGCGTTCCATTTCCAGGAAAAGCCGTTCGACCCGGAAAGTTTGTTGAATTTGATCAAGCGGGCGCTTGAAATCCGGACTTTGCGGGAAGCGGTTTCCAACGCCAACGCCATCTTCGCCTGTGAAGCGATGAAGGGCGTGGTGCGCACCGTGCGGCGCGTGGCGCCAAGCGATGTTTCCATTCTCATCACGGGTGAGAGCGGCACGGGCAAGGAAGTCATTGCGGATTTGATCCATGCGGCCAGCGGCCGTTCCACGGGGCCGTTAATCAAGATCAACTGCGCCGCGTTGCCGCGGGAACTGATCGAGAGCGAATTGTTCGGGTCAGTCAAGGGCGCCTTTACCGGCGCGCACAGCGATCGTGAAGGCCTTTTCCGCCAGGCGGAAGGCGGCACGTTGCTGCTGGACGAGCTTTCAGAAATGCCGATCGACACCCAGAGCAAACTGCTCCGTGTGCTGCAGGAAAAAGAGGTTCGCCCGGTGGGCGGACGGACCAGCTACAAGACCGATTGCCGCATTATTGCGGCGACCAATCGCAAGGTCGAGGAAGCGATTCGCGACGGCAAGCTGCGCGAGGATTTATTTTACCGCATCAGCGCGGTTTCGGTGCATCTGCCGCCGTTGCGTGAGCGGCGCGAAGATATTTTACCCATGGCGAACACGTTCCTGAAACGCTACGCGGCGCAAGCGAACCGGGACATCACCGGCTTTTCTACCGACGCTGCGGAACGCTTGCGCACCTTCGAATGGCCCGGCAACGTGCGTCAGTTGCAGAACGAGGTTCAACGCGCCGTCCTGCTCAGCGAAGGCAAGGTGGTGGAAGCCGCCGATCTGTCCATCAGCTCACCCATGGGGGAAGCCGGCGGCGATACCAGCTTTACTTTGTTGGAAGGCGTGGAGCGGAACACCATCGTCCAGATGTTGAAGGAAACCGGCGGGAACAAATTGGAAACCGCCAAACGCCTCGGCATCGGTCGTCAGACGCTTTACAATAAGATCAAAGCGTACGGCATCGAGACCTGATCCACGAGGTTCCGCCCAGCCGGCAACATGGC
>JAQGOT010000359.1 GCA_028293465.1 Pedosphaera sp.
TTGAAGTTAAATGCCGGCGCCACCGTTTGGTGAACCGGGCGTGTGCCCGAGGATTGTGTTGTTTTCATCTGCCACCAATCAGTTCCTAATCGGTGGCACTTTTCCAACTGAATCGTTCCGGCTTAGATGTCGCGCTGTTCCTGTTCACAGATTGTCAGTAATACGTTAACCGCCATCCACTTCTTCAGTTCCGCAGGGAAAACAAAAAACCCCGCTTACGTTTCGGTAAGCAGGGTGAGAGAAAGTCTATTTCGCTTCTTTACCTGCCTACACCGAGTCTATCCATATTACCTTCGGGCGATTGCCCAATCGGTGCCAGGGATAGTCCAAGGCTAAACACACAGCCTTGGTCATACCGGCTATGACGTGTCGCTTTTGCGACCCGCATCGTCGGCCAACTCGTGGCTGATATGTATAAGCAAGTATTCATCGAACGTGGTAGATGCTAGCACGCGAGATGGGTTACACGCAACTAATACCTTTGTAGTTTGACTATCTTAAATGCAAATATCCGGATTGCTTGATGCAGAGTCTGGCTTGCGAGGCACACCGATACGGCTCATGCGATGACTTTGATCCCATCCAAATGTGACGTTTGCTTGATATCGGGAGATTTCTAATGTTGCAGTGTCGAAGGTAAGTTCGACTCGTGACGGTAAGGGGGATGCTTCGAGGCGAGAGTCCCTGTGATTACGGTGAAAACCGTTCATATCCTCCGCTCCTCCCAAAGGAATCTCCGAGGGAATTCGAGTTTCATCCAGGACACGCAGCGCCCGCGAAAGCGGTGCTGTGCAAGATAGGAGAAATGTGGGAAGATCGCGGCGCAACTTCAAATGATGATTCATGAATGAGACGCTCGAGTTTTTGGTTCGACACGGCCCCGCTGTTCTTTTCGCGGCGGTGTTCGTCGAACAGATCGGCGTTCCCCTGCCCGCCGCGCCCTGGTTGCTGGCGGCCGGGGCCTTGGCCGGCACCGGCAAAATGAGCTGGTGGTTGGCGCTTGGCGCTGCCACCACGGGCTCGTTGGTGGCTGACTTGATTTGGTTTTATCTCGGTCGACATTACGGCAACCGGGTGTTGAGCTTGCTGTGTCGCCTCTCCTTGGAACCGGATTCGTGTGTGCGGCGGACGGAGAATCTTTTCACGCGCTACGGCATGCGAGGCGTGGTGGCGGCGAAATTCATTCCCGGCTTGAGCACCCTGGCACCGCCGCTAGCGGGCAGTTCCGGCGTGAGCGCCCCCCGCTTCCTCTTTTGCGACGGTTTGGGAGCCTTGCTGTATGCCGGGAGTTTTATCCTCGCCGGCCGTCTGTTCAGCCGCCAGTTGGAGCAAGTCTTCGATGCGCTCGCCGGGCTTGGACACAATGCGCTCGGGCTGGTGGCCGGGCTCGCTGTACTCCACATCGGCTACAAGTATTTCCAGCGGCGGCGGCTGTTAAATGAGTTGCGGATGGCGCGGATTACCGTGGACGAACTCCATCAAAAGCAGGAGGCGGGTGAGCAACCCGTCATCCTGGATCTGCGCTCCCACCTGGATCTCGAACAGAGTCCTTTGCTGATCCGGGGCGCGCTCCACATGACCATGGATGAGGTGCACCTTCGGGAGCGGGAAATTCCCCGCGACCGCGACATCATTCTCTACTGCTCGTGTCCGAACGAGGTGACCAGCGCACGTGTGGCGCTGTTGCTTCATCGAAAGGGCATCCGGCGCGTTCGACCATTGCTGGGCGGGATTGATGCTTGGCGAGAGCGCAACTACCCAACGGAACTGCGCGCGGTCGGAATCATCAGCACCTTGGGTGCCGGTTCAGGAAGCCTGGAACGCCAGACGCCGATCCAGGTTTTGGTAACGCCAGAAAACCAGTCCACCCAAAGCCAGGAAGGAAAAGCGAAATGAAGGACAGATGCCCGGAGTGCCTACCAGCCGGGGCGGAGATAAGTTTTCCTTTGATTCGCACGTTGAAAACCGTATTGAAAAACGAGCAGGCAGAATGCCCGTGAAAACCATCGCTTCCACAGAATCGGGGAACGCAGCCTTTGGCAGTCCGGTTCAACGGATGGACCGCTCGTTCACGCAATTCTTGTTAGCGAAGGCCGGAACTACACATCGTTATGACTAAGCCCGTGATTTGGACTGTGGACGACGACCCGGATGTGTTGCGAGCCGTGGAGCGCGATCTGCGCCGGCAATACGGCGATCGCTACCGGGTGATGTCCGCCGATTCCGGGGCGTCCGCCCTCGAAGCGGTAAAGCGATTGAAGCTGCGCAACGACCCGGTGGCTCTTTTTCTCGCGGACCAAAGGATGCCGCGCATGTCCGGTGTGGAGTTCCTGGAAAAGGCAATCGAGTTTTACCCGGACGCCAAACGCGCCTTGTTGACGGCTTATGCGGACACGGATGCGGCCATTCGCGCCATCAACACTGTGCAGATCGATCATTACCTGATGAAACCCTGGGACCCGCCCGAGGAGCGGCTCTTCGGCGTGGTGGATGATTTGCTCGATGATTGGCAGGCTGCCTACCGGCCGGCGTTCGAAGGCGTGCGCGTCATCGGACATCGCTGGTCGCCACAATCGAATGAAATTCGTGATTTTCTCGGCCGCAATTTCGTGCCGCATCAGTGGCTTAACGTCGAGACGGACGAAGTTGCGAAACAGCTTCTCACCACAACGGGAGCGGCGATTTCATCGTTGCCGGTGGTCATATTTCCCGACGGCTCTTTCCTTGGCAATCCTCCCTTCGCCGAGGTCGCCCGCAAGCTGGGCTTGAAAACCAAGCCTGAATTTCCATTTTACGATTTGGTGGTCGTCGGCGCGGGTCCGGCGGGACTGGCGGCGGCTGTTTACGGGGCGGCGGATGGCTTGCATACCTTGCTCATCGAACGCGAAGCGCCCGGCGGGCAGGCGGGCCGGAGTTCCCGCATCGAAAATTATCTTGGTTTTCCCACCGGGTTGAGCGGCTCGGATCTGGCCCGGCGCGCGGTCGCCCAAGCGCGCCGGTTTGGCGTGGAAATACTCGCGCCCCAGGAGGTCAAGAGCGTCCGGATCGAAGGGCCGGCCCGCGTGCTGACGCTGGCGGACGGGGCGGAGATCGGTTGCCGCGCGTTGCTGATTGCCAGCGGCATCGCGTTCAGGAAGCTGGACGTGCCGGGGTTGGAAAGACTCAACGGTGCGGGGGTCTATTACTATGCGCCCATGTCCGAGGCGTTTTCTTATCGGGACGGCGAGATCTACATCGTCGGCGGGGCCAACTCAGCGGGCCAGGCGGCGATGTATTTTTCAAAATTTGCCCGCCAGGTCACGCTGCTGGTGCGCGGCCATTCCTTGTCGGATTCCATGTCCCAATACCTAGAAAACCAGATCGCCGCCACGAAAAATATCGCGGTGCGATTCAACTCCAGCGTCGTCGAGGTGGCCGGCGCGGACCGGTGCGAGCAGATCACCATCTCGGACAGCAAAGCCCGTTTGCAGGAAACCGTCACGGCCAGCGCGCTGCTCATTTACGCCGGTGCCATTCCCCGCACCGACTGGCTCGCCGGAATTGTTGAGCGCGACGCGCAAGGTTACCTGATTTCCGGTCAGCAACTGATGCGCGAGGGACGGCGCCCCAAGGGATGGACGGCGGATCGCGATCCTTTCTACCTCGAAACGAGCGTGCCGGGAATTTTCGTCGCCGGCGATGTTCGCCATCGCTCTGCCAAGGGCGTCACCTCCGGTGTAGGCGAAGGAGCCATGGCCGTGAAACTGGTTCACGAATACCTTGGACTTTTGTAGTTATGAAATTAGCACCCAGTTTTTTATCGCTCGCAGCTTTGACGGCAGCGTTCATCGTGTCACCCTCAAACACACAGGGTTCCGGTAATTCGCTGCCGCCTGCCAAGATTTTCCAAGCCGCGCCGGGAACGAACACCTTGATGGCCGCGCGTGATGCGGTCCGAGCGTGGCGCACGGCGGGGCACTCGAACGAAGTGGCGGTCATTCGATTGGGACGCGGCGAATATTTGTTAACGGAACCTCTCGCACTTGAAAAGCAGGACGGAAACGTGACTTGGGTGGCAGATAATCCCGACCATACAACCATCAGTGGGGGACGCCGCATCACCAATTTCACGCAGGATGAGGCTGGTATCTGGCGTGCCAAAACGGGACTGCACTTTGAGCAGCTTTACGTCAACCATCGCCGCGCGGCGCGCGCCACGTCACCGGGAGAAGGCTTTTTCAGCATCGGCGGCGTGAAGCAGGATGAACAGCCGGACGGCAAGGTGCGCCTTACCATCAAAGTTCCGGACGCTGCCATCACAGCTTTGACGGCGACCGAGGCCGGGTTGCGCGGCGTGCAAATTTTGGTGTACCACAAGTGGGATACCAGCCGGTATGCCGTTTCCTCGATGCACGTGGCGGACAAAATCATCACGGTTGAGGGCGACAAAATGCAACCGTGGAATTCATGGGACGCCCAAAGCCGGTTTATCCTTGAAAATTGCGGGGCCATGCCTATCCAGGCTGGCAGTTGGTACCTGGGTCAGGACGACGGCGTGAGCTATCATCCGCGTCCGGGTGAGAAAATCGGCAGCACGGAATTCGTCGCGCCTGTCATTGAGAAATTCCTCGAAATTCACGGCGCGACCGACCTTCATTTCAAGGGATTTCGCTTTCGCCATGCCGGATACCAGTTGCCACCGGAGGGCTGTCCACCGATGCAGGCGGCGGCGAAGATTGAGGCGTCGATCCAAATCGACGACGCGCAGGAGGTAACCTTTGAGGATTGTGACGTCGCCCACACCGGGAATTACGGGATCTGGTTTCGGCGGGGTTGCCGCGACTGCCGCATCGAGCATTGTTTGCTCGAGGACCTCGGTGCGGGCGGCATCCGCATTGGGGAGATGGGGATTCGAGACCAACCCGGGGAGCAGACCACCGGCATCATCGCGGACAACAACATCATCCGCGGATGTGGGCGTGTTCATCCAAGCGCCGTTGGTGTATGGATCGGCCAAAGCGCGAACAATCGCGTGACGCACAACGACATCAGCGACACATTTTACACCGGCATCTCCGTCGGTTGGACGTGGGGTTACGGGCGCAGTTTGGCGACGAACAATTTCATCGGGTTCAACCGCGTCCATAACATCGGACAAGGGATGTTGAGCGACATGGGCGGAATTTACACGCTGGGCGTCAGCCCCGGCAGCCTGTGCACCGGCAATGTGTTCTTCGACGTGCGCGCCCACGACTATGGTGGGTGGGGAATTTACCCCGATGAAGGCAGCACGGGTTGGCGGATTGAGAGCAACCTGGTCTGGAATTGCACCTGTGTGAGCCCGCAAACCGGCGGCGCATTCCACCAGCATTACGGAGCCACCAACCATATTGCGAACAACATCTTCGCTTTCAGTTCCGGGCCGCCCATGCAGGCGACACGCGTTGAGGATCATCTTTCCTTCACCCTCGAGCACAACCTCATCGTCAGCTCCAACGCGGCGTTTTTCACCGGTCCCTGGGATAAAATTCAGTTTCAAAGCCGCAGCAACTGCTTCGCGTATGGCGGTTCGCCCAAGCAGTTGTTTCCGAACGGTGATCTGACCGCGTGGCAAAAAACCGGCCATGAAGATGGTTCCGTCCTCACCAACCTTGATTTTCGCGGTGACTGGCCCGATGTCGCTCTGCCCGTGAATTCGCCTGCGGTTGCCATCGGCTTCAACATGTTTCAGCCCAAACAGGCGGGAGTCTATGGCGAACGGGACTGGAAACGCCGCGCCAAGGAAACCGCAGGATTGCGATAAATTTACCGTGCAGTCGAATGCGCTCCGGCATCGTGGAGTTTGCGGCTAGCGCTTGGATTCCCTTCGGTTAGAATCAAGGGATGGCGCGCTATTCACGCAATGACCAGGCGGGGGTGGAACTCCCCAAGGCGAAATTGAACCGGGAATCTCTCCGGCAGGCGTTGGAACTGTTCCGGTATCTGCGCCCGTATCGCGGCCGGTTTGGCGCGGCTTTGGCATCCTTGTTTACCGGCAGCCTGCTCAGTCTGGCGTTTCCTTATCTGGCGGGCAGCATCATCGATGGTGCCCTGTCGCACGGCAAAGGCGGCGGCAGCATGGCCGGTGCGGATCGGACGGCGCTCCTGCTGATGGGTATCCTGGCACTGCAAGCAGGCCTCTCCTACTTCCATTCGCTCTCGTTTGCCACGGTGGGGCAGCGCAGCCTGGTTGACTTGCGTCGCGATACCTATGCGAGATTGATTTCGCTGCCCATGACGTTTTTCGCGCAGCGCCGCGTGGGTGAACTGGCCAGCCGTCTTTCCGCCGACCTGATTCAGATCGAGGACACTCTGATCACCATTCTGCCGCAGTTTATTCGACAATCCACGTTGCTGATCGGCGGCATCGCGTTGATTGCTGTCACCTCGCTCAAATTGACGGGCATCATGCTCGCGAGCCTGCCGTTGGTCATCGCGGTCGCCGTGGTGTTCGGCCGCAAGACGCGCAAGATCGCCCGGGATGCGCAGGATCGGCTTGCCGACACGGCCACGATCGTCGAAGAAACCCTGCAAGGCATTGTGAACGTGAAGGCGTTTGCCAACGAAGGATACGAACTCAATCGTTACCATGAAGGCTTGGGAAAATTCCTGACCGCCACCTTGCGCGGTGCCCGGCTACGCGCGGCGTTTATCTCCTTCATCATTTTCGCCCTGTTCGGCTTCATCGTGCTGGTACTTTGGTCTGGGGCGCGGCTCCTGCAACAAGGGGAGATCAGCTTCGGCGATCTCACGCGTTTCGGTCTTTATACGACCTTCGTGGCGGGCGCGATGGGCCAGTTCGCGGAACTCTACAGCCAGTTGCAGAAAGCCATCGGCGCCACTCAGCGGGTTAGGGAACTGCTTCGCGAAACTGGTGAAGTGGAGGCTCGCCTTGGTCCCACACCGCCATCCAATTTGCCCCGGCTGCGCGGCGATGTGCGGTTTGAAAACGTTTCCTTCACCTACCCTTCGCGGCAAGGGATCGAAGTGCTCCACGCGATCAGCCTCGCCGCAACTTCCGGACAAAGAATTGCATTCGTCGGCCCAAGTGGTGCCGGCAAATCCACCCTCATCTCCCTGTTGCTGCGCCTGTATGACCCGTCGGTCGGTTGCCTGTGGATCGATGGCCGGGACGCCCGCGACTACCAGCTCACCGAGCTTCGCGCGCAAATGTCCATGGTCCCCCAGGAGGTGCTGCTGTTCGGCGGCAGCATCGCGGAGAACATCGCCTACGGGAAGCCCGGCGCGACCGCCGCTGAGATTGAGCAAGCCGCCCGACAAGCCAACGCGCACGAGTTTGTCCAAGCCTTTCCCGAGGGCTACGCCACGCTGGTGGGCGACCGCGGCATCAAGCTCTCCGGCGGGCAGCGTCAACGCGTCGCCATCGCGCGCGCGATCCTGAAGAATCCCGCCATCCTCATTCTGGATGAAGCCACGAGTTCCCTGGATTCGGAGAGCGAACGTCTGATCCAGGAAGCGCTGGAAACCCTCATGCGGGGACGCACTTCGTTCATCATCGCCCACCGGCTCGCCACCGTGCGGCATGTGGATCGGCTCATCGTCATCGCCGGTGGACGGGTCGTGGAATCCGGCACCCATGAGGAACTGCAAGCGATTGAA
>JAQGOT010000369.1 GCA_028293465.1 Pedosphaera sp.
CACTGCACCCGTGCAATCTTGTACGTTGTTGCCACCAGCACCGGCTATGATGTCAGTGTTCGGCGCATAAATGCATGCTGTCCACCCGGCATTGCCGTGCAAATCGAGGCTGGTCAGGCTGGGCAGACCGAAGATCTGGAGCTTGCGCGCGTATCCAGGCTGGTTCAGCACGGTGTTGTTGTTACCCGCGAGGGTGATGCTATCGCCGATGCCGGTGGTTGTGCCAACGTAAAGAGTGAGCCGGGCGCCATTGGTGGTCGCGATGATTACCCCAAGCGACGCAGAACCTTTTACCCACACTTGTGCGGGGCCTACGACATAAAGCGGAGTGGATGGGAGTATGCTCACGGCATAGTTGCTGTTTGCGCCGGCCTGCGGGATGACAATGTAACCCGCATAGGGGCCGGTCGTGGTGACGGAAGGCAGCGCATTCCCAACCCACGTCGGAGCTGCAACGGCGGGAAAAGTTGAGCTAAACGTCTGCTGCCACCAGTTGGTGAAAGTCCCGTTGCCCTCAATTCCCGTGTTGGTGGCACGCCACGCCAGGTCACCCACCGTCCCGTAGGGCCCCATTTGCACAACGTTCGACTGGTTGCCGGGTCCGGTGTAGAGATGACCGCAAATGGCCATGTTCCCAAGAGTAAAACTGCCGGCCACACCCGTGCGGGTCGCCACATCGCCACCCGCCTTTCCTTTGGCGGGATTATACATCCACACTCCGTTGCTACCCGTGGCGGCGTTGGTAACATAGGTGCTGAAGCTGGGGTCGCCCGAGTCAAAGCTGTCCACGAGGATGTTTTTCCCGTTTGCATTAAAATTCGTATGCGTGGCGATCGCAAACCCGAACAACGGCCGGGGCTGCCAGGGGATACTCACCGCTCGGTAAAAGCAAACCTCATTGGTCGCCGGAACCAGCGCCTTCAAGTTTTCGCCCGGGCTCGTCGCCGAATAAACATAAGTGGTGATGGTGCTCCAGTCCTGCAGGTTTGTGGAAAGCTGAATGATTTGGTTAAAATTGGCATCACTGCAATTGGTCACCGTGAGCTCGGTGACCGAGGAACCTCTGGGAGTGATCGCCGTTATGACCGGCGCATCCGCATAAGCACCGCCGCTGGTTCCCACCATCCCCAGCCAGACGCCCACCCGGAGCAATAAACTCCACTTCAAACCGCGCATGGTAAACAATCTCATATTTCACTTCTGGTTAAGAATTCATCTCCCCGTCAGTAATTCCTTCGGCCTAATAAGTCGGCCCGTTTGCTTTCAGGCTCTCATCGTAATGCAGATTGAAATGCCCTTTCAGAGTGAAGCTTCTGACCACCAGCGCGCCCGCGGCGTCTTGGACGTTATTTCCAGCACCACCGGCTAACACATCTGCATTTGGGGCATAGACGCATGCAGCCCACCCGGCATTGCCATGCATATCAATGGCGTTGAGGCTGGGCAGGCCGAAAATCCGGAGGTTGCGGGCATACCCGGGCTGGTTCAAGTTCGAGCCGCCAGTGCCCAAAATGGAAATGGTATCCCCGTTGCCGGAAGTTGTGCCGACGTAAAGGTCCAGTGAAGCGTTGTTGGTGGCCGCGATCCTGATCGAAGCCAAAGCAGAGCCCTTAACCCACAGCGTCGCGTTGCCCACAACCCAGATTGGACTCGATGGAAGGAGGGTTACGACAAAATTGCTAATGCCACTCCCTTGAGGAATAACGATGAAACCAGCATACACACCAGTCGTGGTGACCGCTGGCAACGCCGTCCCGGAAAATGTCGGGGCTCTGAGCGTGGGAAACGTTACATTGAAATTCGTCTGCCACCAGCTTGTAGGTGTCCCGTCGCCCTCAATCCCTTCGTTGCTGGCAGCCCAGGCAAGGTCGCCCACGGTGCCATGCGGACCCATTTGCACAACATCCGCTTCCGCGCCTGGACCCGTGAAGAGATGGCCGTAAATGGTCCCGTTGCCAAGATTCAAACTGCCCTTCACAGCCGTGTCGGTCGCCACATCCCCGCCCGATTTTGCTTTGCCGGCACCGTATATCCATATTCCGTTGGTACCCGTGAAGCCGTTGGTGAGATAAGTGCTGTAGTTCGTGTCGCTGGAGTCGTAGCTGTCCGCTCGGAAATTCTTGCCATTAATATTTATATTCGTCCCGGCGGCGATCGCATATTTGAAAAGCGGGATCGGCCTGATCGGAACCGTCACCGCGCGGTAAAAACAAATGTCACCTGTGGCCACGGCGTAAGCAGTCAGGGTTTGGCCGGGGCTTCTGGCTGCAAAAAAGTAATTATAGGGATCGGTAATCCAATCTTGCAGGTTCGTCGAGCTTTGAATCGTGTAGAAATAGTTCGTGTCGGTGCAGTTGGTCAGCGTCAGCACGGCCGTGTTCGAATAAATCGTCAAATCGGGCGGAGCAACAAAGCTGGACACTCTTGCGAAGTTAAAGGCGGGGTCGCCAGCATGCAAAGCAATTGCCGGCGCAAGCCAAAGCATCGCCAGCATCAGCCAACTCAGGGCCGGAAAGCGCCACAGCCACCATCTCGTTGTGTAAAATAAATGGACACTCTTCATAGGTGAACGCTTGTTGAGCAATTCACCTGCCAGATTCGCCTACGATAGTCGTCGTGGCTATCCAAGGATCCCGGTTTCGTGCGGATGATGCAAAATCTTCCAGACCCGCAACGCCTCCGTCACGCCCCACGCCTGCGCATCGCAACCGCGTTGGAGATGCGGCGCGTCCCCGTCCACGATTTCCGGAATCTGACCGATGCAGCCTTCCAACACCAACCGGTCCATGCTGCCCAGATACGCTTTGGCGGCCGCCAGCGCCTCGGGCGTTGAATCCCACGCGCGGGCGAGCGCTTCGCAGAAAACCGGAAAGGTCCACGTCCACGCCGTGCCGTTGTGATACGCCGGCTTGCGGCGCGTGTCTTCATCGCCTTCGTAATGGCCCCAGTACGGCTCCGGCGGATTATTGAGCAACTGGCCTTGCGCGCTGTAAATCGGCAATGGCGGCGACACCGGCAGCGGCGCGAGCGTACGCAACGCCCCCGGCACGATCAAATACCTCAACGCGGCCATCACACAACGCCGCGCCGCCGCGCCGGAGACCAGCCCCAGGCTGACCGCGAGCAAATAATTACTGCGCAGCGCATTGTCCCGCACCGCCTCGGCCGCCCGTTGTCCGGCCTTGGCAATCAGCAGATCGGCGAAGTAACCGCGCTCTTCGAGCCAGAAACATTCCTGCAAGGAGGCCTGCGCCTGTTCGGCCAACTCGCGCCACCGCCGCCGTTCCGGCTGCGCGCTGATGCGCCGCAGTTGCTGCAGCAGCCGGATCCACAGCACCTGGATTTCCACCGGGTAACCTTCGCGCGGCGTGCCGGCGGGATAATTGGTGTCCATCCACGTAAAATGACTCGGGCTCCAGATGAGCCCCGAATATGCATCCATCCGGATCCCATTCGGCGTGCCGCTGATGTAACTGAGGGCGATGTTGCTGAGCACGTCCGCAATGGTGTTGTCCTCCTTGTCCACCTTGACCTGATAAAGCTCTTCACCAATGATGGCCGCCGCTTCTTCGCAAACAATCCCATACCAAAGTGGCGCGTCGGACGTGTCCCGATTCGACGCGTCGTCGCCGTGGATGGTGTTGGGCAACGTGCCATCCTTCGCAAACCGTCCAAAGGCAACCAGCAACTGTTTCACCTGCTCCACCATGCCGGCCGCCAGCAAACCGCGCGCGCAAATGAGCGAGTCCCGCCCCCAATCCAAAAACCAGGGATACCCCGCAATCACCGTCACCCCGCTGTCGCGCCGCACCACAAACGCCCGCGCCGCCCGCAACAATTGCTGCCCGAACAAATCCTCCGCCGCGAACGGATTTTTGGCCGCCGCAGTTTTGCCCGGACGCTCTTCCCGCGCGAGCCGCGAATTCTGAACTTCCTCCGGTGCGGGATCAACTGAGTCGGCACAAACCACCAGCGCCGTGCTCGCCCCTCGGACCAGGGGCAGATCAAACCAGCCCGGACTGAACGCATCACCGCTGCCGGTCTGCCCGCGGCTCTGCTCCACGGGATGCGGGATGTTCTCACTCCACTCGGCCTGATGATGATAGAACCCGCCATTGCTGAACACCCGCAACTGGCGGTCAATCGCCGGGGTGAATGAGAAACCGGCCTGCCCGGCGAGCGGGCGCGAGTTGGCGGAGAAATGATAATCCGCGCCCGCGTTGCGCCTGGTTTCGGAATGGAAGTTCCGATCCTCGATATCCACGCGGACAGTGAGCCGGACATCGCATGAGTCCGGCAGCGGTTTGGTTTTCGCCAGGCCGATGGTGGGCCGGTCGAAATGCAGCACGGTCGTATTACGGCCTTCAAGCATGTCGACGGTCAGGCGGATCTCGGCGGTGCGGCCGTTGCCGGCATTGGCGATGAAATGCCACACCGCGGGCGGACCGGCTTCGAAAGCCGCGAGGTTTCGCAAATCCAACGGCGTCAGGAAACCATCCGCGTTCACCCAAACCCGGATGCGTTTGGCAAAAATATGGCGGTCCACCGGCAGGCGGGCGTGCAGATTCGCGCCGAGCACGCAATCATACTTGGATTTCACCGCGCCGAGATCAACGCACATCCGCGCCATGCCGCCAATGCCATTGGTCAACAAAACCAGGGGTTGCTCGAACGAGTGAACGGCCTTGGCTTCGTTCTCGACCGCCGGCGCGGCGGCCGTGAGGTCACGCAACGACGGCAGACTGCCAAGGGACAGCGGCTTGAGGCCGCCCGAATCCAGGTTGGGCCCGGGCTCCAGAAACCGGATCGATGCCGCCACATTTTGTTTGGCTGGCGCACCGCCCACTCGGGCTTCCAGTATCAATTGCGCATCACCCGCCGCCTGACCCGGCGCGAAGCACGCCACATGACCCTCGCGGACCGGGATGGAACTCACATGCTGGAGTCGCGCGTTGGCCAGACCCTGCAACGTCACCCGGAAGGGGACGGTATTTTGAATCAACAACCAATGCCCGGGCGGCACCGGCAAAATTCGCGGCACATCCGCCGCGCTCCAAGTGACCACCGGTTGGTAATTCTCCTGCCCGGTCGCGCGGGAGCGAATCAGCATCGCCTCGAGATTGTTGTTGGCAGGCTGGGCCGCGAGCGCGGACGTGGTCGCCAGGAAACCAACCGGGTTTTCATCCACCCACTTCGCCAGGTCCTGCCAGGAAATCGCTGGGATTAATTCGATCGGGAGCACCTGACCCAGCGCCGTCAGAGCCCAGGCCGCTTGCGCCCGGGCCCGGCGGTAATTTTCTCCGCTCAGTCCCTGTGGCTCGGCATGCGGTGACACGCAATAACACGCCCCGGGTTCCAGCGTCAGTTGCATCGCCCCCGCTTTCGCCGTCTTGCCTTTGGGCAAAGGCTGGCCGAGCAATTCAAATTTGAAATCACCCCAATCCCGAAGCGCCTCGCCCGGGAACCGAAAATCCTGCGCCCGCTCCACATCCGTGTTGACCATGACCAGCAGGGAGTCCTTGCCCTCCTCCGAATCACGCCGCAGCACATAAACCGGCGACTCGGGCGCGCTCAGCCGGGTGAGCTTCGCGCCATCGAAGAAACAGGGATGATCAGCCAACAAGCGATTCAGGTGCGCCAGTTCCGGCACCAAGTTGTCCGCGTTCCCCCAGGCCAACCCGCGGCTGGAATGAACATTCACCCGCTCCGGCGCGAGCCATTCCACGCCGCATGTGAAACCGTAACCGCCGCTGACACTGGCCAGCGCGCAAAGCCGGTTGCGGAGCAGCGACCAGCGCCGCCCCCGCTGGGCGAGGCGTTCGTTGTCATGCGTTTCGCTGTAATGCACCAGCAGGCCGATCTGCTCGCTCTGCTTCAAGCTGTGATCGAGGTAGCCGGAAACTTGCACCGGCGAATAATTCTGGAACAGCTCGGAGTAGGCCCATTGCATGCCGCCTTCCGTGAGCAGACTCTCGGTGAGTTCCCACGCGCCGCCAAGTCCTTCGAGCAGAAAAATGGTCTCGGGAAATTCCTGTCGGACTCGGGCCGTGATGTATTGCCAGGCCGGCAACGGAACCTTGTAGCCGGCGTCGCAACGAAAACCGTCCACCCCGCGACGGCACCAGGTCAACAAGGCCTCCGCCACGAGATCCCACAACGCCACATGGCGGTGTTCCAATTCCACCAAATCCTCCCAAATCGTTCCCCACGCACCCGGACTCACAAACGAACCGTCCGCCGCGCGCAGAAACCATTCCGGCCGCGTGTCCTGCAGCCGTGAACCCCAGCCCGTATGGTTGATCACGATATCCAGAAAAACCCGCGCCCCTTTCAGGTGCGTGGCGTGGGTCAGTTCACAGAATTGATCCACTCCGCTCGTGCGCTGATCGAACTCCACCAAGGCCGGGTCAATGCCCGCCAGGTCCAGGCTGGCATAGGGACTGCCAAAGCGACCAAACCGGGCATACGTGGTGGGCACCGGATTCACCGGCAGCAAATGCAGAATCCGGCAGCCGAGTGTATCTATAATGTGCGGCAGTTGCCGGATGAGATCGCGAAATTTGCCCGAAGGCGGAATGACCGTGTAGCCCTGCCCGTCCAACTGCTTGAGCTGCGCCTCCAACTTTTCGTTTTCCGTGCCCGCCGCCGTCTTGCTTTCGCCGAACATCCGGGTGAACGCGCAATAAATGGTGTTGGCGGTGCGATAGCTGTCCGGGTGAACGGAAATGCCCACATCCGGCCCCTCCGGCCAATGCTGCCAGCCTTGGGGATCAAGGAGGTAGGCCTTGGCATTAAAATAGCCCGTTTCGGTCAACGGCAACTCCAGCGTCCAACCGCCCGCTTCCGGTCGCATCGGCAGGTCATGCCAGGAGGCACCCGCAAAAGGCATTTTTTTGGTATGCGCCTGAATGATTTCTTTACACAATACCTCCGCCCGACCCAGGTTGGTACGCAACCGGGCCCGCCAACCTTCCGGGATCGGCCGCCACGCCCGGTCCGCCACGGTAAATCGCACCCGGTCACCCACGAAGCGCTGCAAGCGCCCGCCCGCAGGGAGTCTCATCACTGGTATTAACGGTTCCATCATACGGTGTCGCCAATCGCGGTGTTGGCCTGCCCCTACCATCCTAAACCCGGCGTGGGAAAGCAATTCCGCAGGTTGCGAATCCTCCCAAATCCACCTTGGCACGCCGTTTGCAGAGGTTGGCTGCAATCGGTGAAATGTCTTAAGTCGTTACATCAGCCAAGCTTGGCAGCGAAATTGCTGGAAATGTCTCAGTTTCGGTTCTGGGAATCAGCCAGCGTTGCGCCGGTGCAATATAGCAGTTTAAAGCACAAAAAATAGCATGTCCGCCACGTTAACCACGAGTGAAGAGGCCCAATTGTCGCAGACAATTGAGATGTTCGAGGTCATCACTCAGTCACAACCGCAGGATTATCAGTCGTTGGAAATCCTCAAGGAAGCCTATTCCAAGCTCGGCCGGGAAAAGGATGTGGTCGGCACCTCCAAGCGCATCGCCCAAGCCTACATGCAATTGGGCCAGCTCTCCTCAGCCATTCTCGAGTACGAAACCATTCTCCAACGCTTCCCGGGCGATGCCGATGTCCAGGCGGCGCTGAAACAGATTGAGAGCAAGGCCGACAATCTCTCCGCCATGCCGGCCAGCATGGAACCGGCGGCGTTGAAGACGACCTCGGACCAGACTCGTTCCATCAAAAAGCCGAACGGCAAGCCCGCCGGACCCGAGGTGGAGGATGGCCGGGCGAACATGCTCAAGATTTTCGTGGAGAGCAAAATCATCTCCGCCGGGGATTTTGATCTTTGCTGGACCACTCCCGATATTTCCGTCCCGCCCACCGGCGTCGTGGAACCGTTCGTCCAGGTGCTGGCCGACAAAGGCATCCTCCTTTCCGACAAAAGCCTGAAACTGCTGAGCGAAAAAGCCCGGGTGGCTTTCTTGCCGCTCGACAAATACGATGTCGATCTCGAATTGGCCCGCAGCTTCCCGAAAGAGATCTGCCGGCGTTGGTGCATCCTCCCCTTCGACCGGATGAGCAAGTCCATCATGGTCGCAACCGCCAACCCGTTCAACCGCCAGGCCGCCAAAGACCTGGCCGAGGTCACCGGCAGCCGCGTGCTTTGGTATCTCGCGCCACCCTCTGAAATCGTGGCCAACCTCCGCAAGGCGTTTCGCTAAACTTTTTCACCATGCCTCCTGTCATCAAATCTTTTGGAGAACGCATCGCCGACGCGCTCGTCGAAGATGGCCTGCTGACCACCAAGCAGGTGGACGATCTGTTGGAACTGCAGAAGAAGGAAGGCACGCGCCTCCTCAAGCTCGTCATCGAGAAGGCATACGTCACCGACCAGGACATGGCCGTCTCGATGGGCCGCGTCCTCAACACGCCGCCGGTCAACCTGCCCCGCCTGACGGTCCCCGCCGACATCGCCGACCTGCTGCCGCGCGACGTGGCCCATAATTACAAAGTCGTCCCGATTTCACGCCTGGAAAACCGGTTGTTCCTGGCCATGGCCGACCCGCTCAACGTGCTGGCCATCGACGACGTCAAGCGCCTCACCAAGCTCGAGATCATGCCGCTCATCGCCCCGGAAAAGGCGATCATCGACAAGCTCAATGCCATCGACGCCGCCAAAAGTGGGAGCATGGAGGACATCATCATGGATGTCCAGAAGCAGAACGAGGAGGATCCGGACGCGGACAAACTTGAAATTTCCAAGGAATCGATGGAGGAGGTCAACCTTGACCAACTCGCCGCCTCCAGTGAAGAAGCCCCGGTCATCAAGCTCGCCAATCTCATCCTGGTCCAGGCCATCAAGGACCGGGCGAGCGACATTCACATCGAGCCCTTCGAGAAGATGGTGCGCTTGCGTTACCGCGTGGACGGCTCGCTCGTGGACATGACGCCGCCACCCAAACAGATGCAGCTCGCGCTGGCCTCCCGCCTGAAAATCATGAGCAGCCTCGACATCGCGGAACGCCGCCTGCCGCAGGACGGACGCATGCGCGTGAAAGTCGGCGGCAAGGACTACGACTTGCGCGTCTCCTTCCTCCCCACCGTCCATGGCGAAAAATGCGTGCTGCGCGTGCTCGACAAATCCAATCTCTCCGCCAGCATCGATAAACTCGGCCTCGACCCGGATACCTTCCAGCAATTCAGGTCCGCCGTGGACGCGCCGCACGGCCTCATCCTGGTCACGGGGCCGACCGGTTCCGGCAAGACCACCACGCTCTACTCCGCGCTCAACGAACTCAACAACCCGGCTTACAACATCGTCACGGTGGAAGACCCCGTGGAATTCCAGGTGCCAGGCATCAATCAGGTGCCGGTCAGGAAGGACATCGGCCTGACCTTCGCCAACTCGCTCCGCTCCATCCTGCGCCAGGACCCGGACATCGTCATGATCGGTGAAATTCGTGATACCGAGACCGCGGAAATCGCGGTGGAGGCCGCCCTCACCGGTCACCAGGTGCTCAGCACCATGCATTGCAATGACGCCCCCGGCGCCATCGCGCGCCTGGACGACATGGGCATCGCCCCGTTCCTGATTTCCTCCTCGGTGATCCTGGCCTGCGCCCAACGCCTCATGCGGCGTATCTGCACCCATTGCAAGGAACCGGTCACGTACAGCGCGAAAATGTATCAGGACCTCGCCATCGACCCGAGCATCTTTGACGGCTTCACCCTCTTCCGCGGCCGCGGTTGTGAACGCTGCAAGAATTCCGGTTACGCCGGTCGCCTCGCCATCATCGAGGCCATGACCATCACCGATGAAATCCGCAAATTGATCATCGCCCGGGCCAACACCCGCGAGATGGGCAAGATTGCCATCGGCCAGGGCATGCGCACCCTGCGCATGGTCGCCCTGGACCGGGCCAAGGACGGCCTCTCCACGCTCGAACAAGTGCTCGTGCTGACCTCTGCTCACTAGGAACGCCGCCGGCATTTCCGCATTCGACATTTCCCCGGCGCGATTTGATAATCTCGCATGCTCGAATACGAAGCCGCCCTTGCCCGCATTCTCGCGACCATCCCGGCCACCCAACCGGAACGCGTCCCCCTCGCCCAGGCGCATCGCCGCATCCTGGCTGAACGTATCCTCTCACCATTGGATCTGCCGCCGTTCGACAATTCGGCCATGGACGGCTATGCGGTGCGTGCCAAGGATGTGCAGGGTGCAACTACCGATTCGCCAAAGTCCTTGCGCTTGCGCGGGAAAGTGGCCGCCGGTGAGACGTTCACGGGCGCGGTCGAAACGGGTGGCTGCGTGCGAATTTTTACCGGTTCACCCCTGCCCCCCGGCGCTGATGCCGTCATCATGCAGGAGGACACCCGAACCGATCCATCCAAACCCGATACCGTTTGGTTCCTGGACGCCGTCAAGCCGTGGGAGAACGTCCGGTTCCGCGGCGAGGATATGAAACACGGCGTTGTCGCGGACGAAGCCGGCGGGGAATTGAGTGCGGGGCGGGTCAATCTGTTGGCGGCTCTCGGCCTGGCCGGAGTGATGGTTGGAAAGCAACCCCTCACCGGCCTGCTGGCCAGCGGCTCCGAACTCATCGAAGCGGGGCAACCCTTAACGCCCGGCGGAATCTATGAAAGCAACCGGATCGGTTTGGCCGCCCTGATAACCCAAGCCGGAGCCGTGCCCAAAGTTTTCCCGCTCGTCAAGGACACGCTCGCTGAAACCCGAGAGGCATTGGCCGCGGCTTTCGCCGAATGTGACGTCGTTATTACCTCGGGCGGCGTCTCGGTCGGTGAGCTGGATTTCATCAAGAGCGCTTTCGAGGAACTCGGCGGCGAACTGCAATTCTGGAAAGTCGCCATCAAACCCGGCCGGCCGTTTGTGTTTGGCCAATGGCGCGGGAAATTCCTCTTCGGCCTGCCGGGCAACCCCGTGTCCGCGTTTGTCACGTTCCTCCTGCTGGTGCGGCCGGCCTTGCGCCGCTGGCAAGGCGCTGCGGAAGTGAACCTGCCCCGCCAAACGGCCGCGCTCGCCGAGTCGCTTTCCAACTCCGGCGGGCGCCGGCATTTCATGCGCGTGCGCATTGATGACGCTGGTCTGGTCCGGTCCGCCGGCACCCAGGCCTCGCACATCCTCCATTCGCTGGCGTCCGCCAACGCGCTCGTGGACGTGCCCCCCGGAACGACGCTGCCCGCCGGCAGCCCCGTCCAAGCCCTGCGCTGGGAATGAACGTGTCGCGACGCTTAAGGACTCGCGACAACCCTCAATCCCTGCGGAGCTTGCGGCACCTTTAAGATCGCGAACCGATCCAACTGGGTGCCCGCCTCCCGCCCACGAATGATGAGCTGATGCGTGCCTTGCGTCAGGGTGAATACCCTGGGAACGAACTGCGGATTATCCCAAGTCCCGCTTCCCTGCCAGTTCACAATCCGGTTCTCAAACCCGGCCGTGATGGGGATCTGCCAGGTCATGCTCGGGTCCTGCGGTTCCGCGTCGATGTTGACGTAAAAGGAGTTCGCCGCGTCGTTGGGCGCATTGACCAGCGCTTGGATCACATAGCTGCCCGCATTGGTAATGCTGAAGCTGTAGGCGGCGCGCCCGCCATTGGTCCCGGTCTGGACCGCTTGGTAGATATATCCGTTCGTGGCGACAAAGGGCGCTTTGATCGTGCCCGATTCCGCCTCGAAGGTCAGTCCCTGCCCGGCGGCTGGCGGTGCCTCCACCCCAACCGTCAGTTGCGATTCCGAGGTTGCGGTGCCATTGCTCACCCGCAGCTTCCAGACGTAGGTGTTGCCCGCCGTCGTCGCGCCATACGTGTAGCTCACTGCGGCAACGGTTCCGGTCCCCTTTTGCAACACCACTTCCGCCCCGCCGTTCACGGTGTAGAGCCACTGCCAGGAGAGGGCCGCGCCTTTGGGATCGGACGCGGAACCGGAATACTCCACCCCGGTGCCGGTGAAGATTTGCAGCCCCACGACATTGGGATCCACATCGGCGGCGTTCTGCGTGATCGCTGAAACCACCGGGGC
>JAQGOT010000384.1 GCA_028293465.1 Pedosphaera sp.
CCAAAGATAGGCCGGGCCATTGATTGCGCCGCCGGCGGCCGCGATGTATTTGGCGGGGGTGGGGAAAGTGATTCGGACCTGGGGGCGAATGACACCGGGTCCATCACCCCCAAGGTTGCCGTTCAAACCACTGTTGTTGATCCAGCCACTGGTGTCGGGTGGTTGGCAGAAACGCAAAGAAATGCCCGGATTGGCTCCGTCATTATAGGTTACGAAGCCGATATCCTTGGCGGAAAAAAGGAAATCCGGCTGGGAGGTGACGCGTTGGACTGCCTGCGTCACTTGGGCGTTGTTCGTGAAGTAGGCGTCGGTGAACTGGTTGGTCATTGTCAGGAAGTCGCCGGAGAAATTGGTGGTGTGCTGAACAAAGGTAATTTTCTCGACGCCTGGACGGGGCGCAGTGCGGAGCAAATTGTTGGTAGTGTGGTTGTCTGGGAAAATGGAGGCATCCAGCGTTTCCACATTGATGTTCGTGCGGTTGTGGAGGTACAGAAGGCCACCGACGTCATCGGCAGTCAAACCCGTGTAAAACAGTCCGCCCCCATAATTAAGGAGAACTCCGTTATCACAGACTGCAGTGTCAGAGGGCGCGAGAGGGTCAACCTTAAGCGATTGGATGTAACCCGCCGTGCAATCCGGGAGAGTGGTAATCAAGTAAGTATAGGGGGTCTCATTTACATAGCGGCTGGCCTGCAGGGTGATTGGATCGAAATTGCGTTGGTCCACATAATAGGGACCAAGGAAATCGAACATGCCCTCGGGTATAAACCCCATGCCATTACTGTCTACAAAAAGGATGAACAGGCAAATGTTAGAATCCCATCTGCGCAGAGCCCAAACGTTCGCGGACGGTGAGGTCAAACCGAATTGTTGGAGCAGCATCGGTAATGTTGCCGACTTCAAGTCAAAGAAACGTTGTGCTCCGGCTTCGCGATTGTAGCCCGTTGTATTCAGAGGATAGTTCGTCAGCGCGATACTGGAGGCGGGCGGCAGATCGTTGATGGTTTGGATGGCCGCCTCGACGGCGTCCACGCCGGGTTGGCCGAAATAATCGAGAAAGGATTTATCGAAGCCGTAGGTGACGATTGGCACGTTCCAGCGGTATTCCTCACCCAAGACCATGGGGCCGCCGACTTTTCCGTCCCAAACGTTGTAGAACAAATTCGTCGTCATCCAAGATGCATAGGGGCCGAGGAGCGCGAAGGCTTGGGCTGACGGGAGTCCGCAGAGCAGCCAGGCGGAGAGAATGCATCCGAGGATAAACCGGGTTAAAATGGTGGCTTTCAAGCGGGGAAAAGACTACCGGTGTGAATTGAGGAAGTAAAGGCCTCCGTGCCGCAGGTGCGGGGCGATGAGGCTTGGTCCAAAGGGAAACCCTACGGCGCTGCGGGAAGGTTGCGCAAGGGTTGATGAGTCAGGGAGTGGGTGTCGGAGTGAAACCAGCATGCGAAAGAGGCGGCGCATCCAGGCCTGGTGGCGAGGGGTTGGCCGCCAAAGGAAACCCCTCCCCAACTCAGTGGCTTCCCAAGCCCGCCACGAGTCAGTTTCCCGAGAAAGGACGTTCGCTGCGCGAATTGTGGTCCCCGCGCCTTCGTCGCAGGCAGAGATGGACGGAGGGCGTTGGGCGGCACGCGATGGCCAGCTTGGCCAAACGGCTTTGGGCCGCTATCCCTTCATAAGGCCTCGTGCGGAAATAACCTGACACAATCTGCTGGTCCTCCGGGCGCCAGCCGGCGTTGCTCCTCGGTCACAGATCCCTTTGGATATGCTCCCTCGTCGCGCCTTGGCTGGCACCCGGATGCCAGCGCAGCTCGTATCAGCTTATTTCCGCACGAGGCCTAAGCCTAAGCACAATTGTGACAACAGGAGTTGACGTGAGAAGCAATTATTGAGAATGGTAGAATGCTTTCTCTTGCGCAGGAACTAAAACAGGTTTTTTACTAATTTTAACTTTCTTGTTTCAGGGGGTTGAAATCGAAAAAAGCTGGGTTAAACTTGCGCCTCTTTTACGACAGATGGCCGCCTGATCAGTGAACCCCGCCCAGGCTGCCACCGAGAACGCGGGGTGCAACCGTAACTACTTGTCCTGAGAAATTGAAGATGTTTAGAACCACATATCGGCAAGCAAGCAGAAATCTTAAATCATTAAAACACGGTGTCGGTTGGAGACGGACCGCCCATTATTTTTTGTGGCCGTTGTTGGCAGCGCTGCTCTGCGGTGTAGGAACCAACTCGGGCCATAGCGGCTCGGGATCGGTGCGGAGGTCTTTGAAGGTGACCACCCGCGATGAAGGCGGGATCACGCATTTTGTGGTGCAGAATCTGGAGGCGGCCGATGTGACGGCCACGTTCGATCTGCGCTTGAGTAATTTGAAGGGCAGCACGAATTTCCCATATACCACGACCTTCCGCGGGGGGGAAACGGTGGATGCTTTCACGCTGTCCCCGGTGAGGGCTGATGCGGTGTGGCACTATACCTACAGCGATGATTTCACGGTGGGGAACAACACGGCAGTTCCCGATGGCTCCTACATTTATACGCTGCCCTATGCGCCCGGCACCGCCTGCCGCGTTACCCAAGGCTATCACGGCCGCTTCAGCCATACGGGAGCGGACGAGTATGCGATTGATTGGCAAATGGCGTCGGGCACGCCGGTGTATGCCGCGCGTGGCGGGGTGGTGGTGGGGGTCAAGAGCGATTCGGATGTCGGGGGGCCGGATCGCAAGTACGAGAGCAGCGCGAATTATATCCTGATCCAACACACCGATGGGACCATTGGGATTTACGCCCATCTGATGAAGGGGGGCAGCAAAGTGAAAGTCTGGGACAAAGTGGAAGCGGGGCAGTGGATCGGGCTTTCCGGAGACACGGGATTTACGAGCGGCCCGCATCTGCATTTCTCGGTGTTCATGGCGAAGAGCGGACGGGAACGGTTGAGCGTGCCGGTGAAATTCAAGACTGCAGATAACGCGGCGTTGACGGTCATGGCCGGCGAGAGTTACCAGGCCGCGCCGATCGCAGTGCAGCAGGCGAACGTGGGCAAGGGCCTGACGGGCATGGGTGGCGGAAGCCATATCACGAGATAGGGCCGCGCGCCCTGCCGCAGCGGTCTCCCTGGTTTCGAATGATCCCGTACGCACCGGCCTTCTCAGGAGGTCGGTGCTTTTTTATGGTCAAAGCGCTCCTACTTCCTCCGGTTCAGCTCCCGAGCGGGTATCGCCCCATTGTGAAAGCTGACGCGCCGGTTAGACTCTAGAAGAAGCGAGCCGTCAGAGGCTGTGGACGGAGGCTGGCAGGAGGCTTTCCAAGGAGGAATGAGCGTGGACCAGACCATTGGATTCGTCGGGACGGGCAACATGGGTTTGCCCATGGCTGAAAATCTTTTGAAGGCGGGTTATAAGCTCAAGGTTTATAATCGCACGAAAGCTAAAATGGCCCCTTTGGTCGAACGTGGGGCGGGGACGGTTGAACACCCGGCGGAGGTGGCGGGGTCGGGAGGGGTTGTCATTACGATGCTCGCCGACGATGCGGCCTTGAAAGAGGTTACGCTCGGGCCGCATGGGCTCATCCATTCACTCGGGCCGGAAAGCATCCACATTTCCATGAGCACCGTATCGCCCGCCGCCTCGCGTGAACTGGCGCCGCTGCACCGGGAGGTTTCGGCGTATTATCTCGCGGCAACCGTCAGTGGCCGGCCGGAAGCCGCAGCCGCGGCAAGCCTTGGGATTTATCTGTCCGGCGAGGCGACGGCGAAGGCGCGGGTCCTGGACATTTTGCACAAATTGGGACGGCACATCTCTGATTGCGGCGAGGATCCGGGCGCGGCCAATGTCGTCAAGCTGGCCGCGAATTTCATGCTGCTCAGCTCGATTGAGGCCTTCGCCGAGGCGCTTACTTTTGCGGAGAAGCAGCAGCTTGACCGGACGGCGGTCATGAACATGCTATGCGATAATCTTTTTGATTGCTCGGTGTTCAGAAACTACGGGCGCCTGCTTGCGGCCAAGGCGTACGAGCCTGCGGGGTTCAAGGTGCGGCTAGCATTTAAAGATTTGCGGCTCGCGATCCAGAGCGGCGAGTCCGCCGAGACCCCGATGCCGTTCGCGGATGCGTTACACAACCGGATGATCAGCTTGGTGGCCACTGGCAAAGCCGACTGGGATGTCTCGGCGATTGGCCGCGGGGTGGCGGAGCAGGCGGGACTGTCGGGCTGACAAGGGAGGAAATTGTTTATGGAGACATCGTTGGACGAAACAGAAACCAGCGGGATGAACCGGCGAGAGTTCCTGAAAGCAACCATTGCTGCGGGCGTGGTGGCCGGGCTTAGTCGAGGGGCGTGGGCGGCGCAGGAGCAGGGTGGGATGCCGTACCGCACACTGGGGCGCACGGGAGAGAAGATCTCGGCGATTGGTCTGGGCGGGTATCACATCGGCCAGCCGAAGGCCGAGCAGGAATCCATCCGCATCATCCGGAGTGCGATTGATCGCGGGATGAACTTCATGGACAATTGCTGGGATTACAATGATGGCGAGAGTGAGATCCGGATGGGCAAGGCGTTACGCGACGGTTATCGGCAAAGGGCTTTCCTGATGACCAAGGTGGATGGCCGCACGAAAGAGTCCGCACACAAGCAGCTCGAGGAATCCTTGCGGCGGTTGCAGACGGATCATCTGGATTTGTGGCAGTTCCACGAAATCATCCGGATGGAAGACCCGGATCGCATTTTTGCGCCAGGCGGCGCCTTGGAAGCCGCGCAGGAAGCGAAGCAGGCCGGCAAGATTCGATATATCGGCTTCACCGGGCACAAGGATCCGCTGATACACCTTCGGATGTTGCAGATTGCCGTCGACCACAAGTTTCGTTTCGACGCGGTGCAGATGCCGTTGAACGTGATGGACGCGCATTTTCGCAGTTTCCAACATCAGGTTCTGCCAGTGCTGCTCAAGGAGGAGATTGGAGTTTTGGGGATGAAACCGATGGGCGGCGGCGTCATTCTCAAAAGCCAGACCGTCACGCCGATCGATTGTCTGCACTACGCGCTGAACCTGCCCACCTCGACCGTGATCACCGGCATCGACAGCATGAAAATTCTTGATCAGGCATTCGAGGCCGCGCGCACCTTCAAACCGATGAGCCAGGAGCAGGTTTCAGCGCTATTGTCCCACACCGCAGAGGCGGCGGCATCGGGGAAATATGAGCTGTTCAAGACCGCTTCGCGGTTCGACGGGACGGCGCACAATCCGCAGTGGCTGGGTTGATTTCCCCAAATCAGGTCAGCGGATCACCTAATCGCAACCGCGGAATCCGTTGAAACCAGAGCCGGCTTTGGTTTGGTTGCCCCGGGGACCCCATTTATCAAGGTGCGTTTTGTGCCCGCGGTGTTAAGTTAGGGGAAGATGAGGGCCTGGCAGGAGCACGATGAGAGGTCAGTTTGGGAATCAGGGCGGAACCCGATAAAGGGTGCGGGGGAGGATATATTATGGAGTTAAT
>JAQGOT010000390.1 GCA_028293465.1 Pedosphaera sp.
TAAGCACGAACACCGTCCCCTTGCACCGCTTGAGAAACTCCACCGTGATGAGCGACGGCTTGCCGTCCACCTCGCCAAACTCCGCCCCGCTGCCGTCCTTCTCCATATCCCAGGTATAAACCAACCGCTCCGGCGCCTTCACCTCGCGGAACTCCCCCACTGCCGTGCAAAACTCCCCGTCCGCCTTCTTCATCTGGATGCGATACTTCCCGCCCACCCGCAGATCCATGCTCGCCAGCGGAATCTCCATCCCCGGTTCCGGCCGCATCCATTGCTGGATATGTTCCGCCGATGTCCACGCCCGGAACGCCCGCTCCGGCGGCGCATTCAGCATCCGCGTTATGATTAAGGTCGCGTCATCCGGCTTCTGCACTTCATTATTTATCATCATCATGTTTGGTTTCCTTTGTTTGTAGTTTGTCCAAATATTTTTCGAACTGATCCAAATTCCCCTCCCAAAATTTCCGATACCGGTCGATCCACGCCTGCGCCTCCTGCATCGGCTTCGCCTCCAGCGCCAGCGAATGCACCCGCCCCTTGCGCCGCCGCTTCACCAACCCCGCCCTCTCCAAAACGATCAAATGCTTCGATACCGCCGCCAGCGACATCGCATGCGGCCGCGCCAGATCCGTCACGCACTCCTCGCCTTTCGCCAGTTGCGCCAAAATCCGCCGCCGCGTCGGATCCGCCAACGCCCCAAAAGTCCGGTCCAACAACTTTGAACTATATTCAACCATCTGGTTGAATATGGAGGCAAATAAAAACGAACGCAAATAAATTCTTTAGTCTTTAAAATGGGGCAGTCCAAAATTGTGACTCCGGTTAAGTAATCAGGGTTTGCCGGGTTTCTGATTATGAATCCGATGTTCGAGGATCAATCGGCATACTCGTCTGAAAATTTTTCCATTCGCCGTGTGCTGGCACCGAGCACCGCCCCATAGACGAGGTGAGCCGCCACAGTCGTCACGGTTCGGCCGGGTTGATCGCGTTCGGGTGGCGGCATCAAACCCACGGCCGGGACCCATCCCTTGTAGCTCAGCAACCAAATTCCCAGGCCAAACAAAGCGCCCTCCAGCACGGGCCGCCGCTTTGATCCAAACTTCCGGCGCAGAACAGCGAAGGCAGTGCCTGCCCCCACGCCGTAAGCCAGATGGGCCGCCGTGGTGAGGAGCAACAGGGCGGAACGGGGCGGTTGTGCGCCCACGGCGGCTTGGACCATTTTTCTGGTAATTTTCTTGGGTGGCGGCTCGCCTTGAAGATCAAGTCCCCTTGAAACCAACATGACCAGACTCATGCATGCGGTCGCAATCCCCCCTGCCAACAAGCCAGATGCCATTGCCTGTCCCGGCACGACGCTTTTTTTCATGATTCGTCCTTTGTCAGTTCAGAAATTCAATGAAGCAAGGGTATGCCCGCGAGCACCTGGTTCACCTCGTTGGCCCGCGCCTTCACCTCCTCGGATGCTGGCGCGTCATAATTGCCGCCGGCCGCTTCCAGCGCGCGGTTAAAGGCGGCTTGATAATCCGCGTAGGCCGCCTCCATTCGCTGCCGCTCTGCCAGCGTGAGCTCTCCGAAGGCGGCGGCGTTGCGGTAACGCGTCATTGGCCAGGACACGTGCAGTTGCGTCTGCTTGAGCGTCGGATAGGTTCCGGACTGCCTTGAGGCGCATCCGTCCAGCGCCAACACCAGCAGGAGCGCCGGCACGATCCAACCGAACCATAAGGCGTGTTTTCTGATGTTCATCATAATGGATTTAACCCCGCCAAGGTTCGAGAAACTTGAGCAATTACTAGTTGATTCATGGATCTCCATGCCGACCTCCTTTCACGAATGTTTTCAGGGCCTCGCAACTACCTCCCTCTTACTCTTCCCTATGCACTCACGTGCACAATGGGGTATGTGCTGTGGAAGGCGGAACGTCCCTCCTCGGGCAGCTGAATCGTGGCGGGCTTGGGAAGTCCCTAAAAAGTCCTGTAATTGTGACAACCTGCTTTCCCGGCTCCTTCATCAAAGAACCCAAAAACATGCTTTTTAAAACCGGCACTTAGTCTTTCCCGGTAATCAATTGGGTCGGCATCCAAAACTCATCCGTCTTGAATTCCGCACCGCTCTGATGCAGGACCCTCAGAACAAAACAGCATGGAGGAGATTCGCTGGCGTGGATTGGCAAGACACCGTCGTTGTCATTCAATTTTCCTCGAAATCTCAGCGGCAACGGCCGGATACTGCCGGGCAGCTTCCTCGATTTGGGCAATGATATTTGTGTCGCCACCCTTGTTGTGATAAACACGGTAATAGCTTCCAACCGCCTTCAGCAAATGCTTCTTCGCGCCTTCTGTGTCGCCGCGCTCCAGATGCCGGAAGCCCCCCCAAACCGACCGCCGCCGCAGCTTCGTCCTGTCGCTTCATGTCCTGAAAGTACTCAGGCATCTTCGCCCCAGCCTCCGCCATCTGCTGATCGGTCATGTGGAAATTATCCCGGGCGTGTTGGTACTGGGCCAATAACTCTCGCTGGTTCTTTGCCGTAGGCCGCGTGTAACCGAAATACCAACCAAGGCCAATACCCAGCAGGATACAAAAGAGAAGTAGGATGATTCGTTTCATAAAGGGGGTTAGCGACTATGGCATATTTTTGTTTGGCACTTTCCCGCGGCAATCCCGGCCGTGACCGCAAACAACTCCGCTGCCGCCTCCCGTGCCTTGAGGACCGACTTCCCACTCGGCTGAAAATCGGTATAAAAAGCCATTTCGCACGGCCTCCCAGCCTCATCGATCCCGATCCAAATTCTTGTTGAGGCCCACGCTGCTGCTCCGCTTGGCGATTTTGCGGCTGGTCTTGATTTTGGTCACCGTGCCGGTCTTGAGATAAAGATCCCGAATCCGGCCGTAGATCTCATCGCGGCGATGATATAGCCGCTTGAGCTTGCGCGGCTTGACCCGGCTCAGGCAATACGCCGTGAGCAACGGCAGCGAAATGGTCGAATCGACATAGGCCACCACACAATCGGGCAGGCTGTCCGGGTCCACCTTGCCCCAACTCACCGCCTCGGCGGGGGTGGCCCCGCTCAAACCGCCCGTGTCCGGACGCGCATCGGTGCATTGCAGGAAGTAATCGTGCCCCTTTTCCTGAATCCCCATGACCTCCTGGATTTGCGGCTCGGTCTGGAGCATGAAATTCTTGGGCGATCCGCCGCCCAGGATGAAGACGGAGGACTTGTGCCCGCTCGATTTGGCCTCATACACGATGGCCGCAGTCTGGTTGACGTCCCGGTTCACATCCATCAACAATTTTGAATCGCGCATCGCCATGGCCGCCACGTTCATGCCGATGGAGCTGTCCCCGGGGCTGCTGGTAAAAATCGGCACGCCGCATTCATAGGCGGTGGCCAGCATGGAACTATCCTTCAACCCCAGCTTGCGCCCACGCTCCGAGACATACTTGCCGAGCAGGTAATGAAACTCATCCGTGCCCATCGTGCGCTGAAATTCCGCGCCGCTGATCACTTCCCGGACAAACGCGTCGGTATCGAGCAACACATTGTAATCAAAAAGGATGTCATAGATGCGGATGACCCCGTCACGGTGCAGATCGACATCGTTGAGGAAGGGCGACCCGGCGTAGAGCTTCATGTTCAGCCCGTAATGCAGGTCGTGGTAAAGATTCGCGCCGGTGGAAACGATCCAGTCGATGAACCCCGCCTTCATCAGCGGAATGAGGCACGATTTCCCCAAGCCGGCCGGCGTCAACGCCCCCGTCAGGCTCATGCCGATGTAGCCGTTGCGCGGCAACATTTTCTCGGCCAGCAATTGGGCCGCCTCGCGCAGGCGTCCGCCGTTATAGGCGAGGAAGGTCTGGTCGATGAGGTCGGCGGCGGAAATATTCTTGCCGAGGCCAAGGGGATTCAGGCGCGGATACGCGGCAAACTTACGGGATGCATTCTTACTCATGCGCGCAGTGTCACGAAAACCACGCGAAAGGCAAATTTTTTTTAACGCGCCGAAACCTTCACTTCACGGAGCCGGGTAGTTCGTGGCCGTCCGTTTGTGAGCAGTCCGGTGCTTGGAAACGCGGGCGTGCCGCTTATGTAGCGGCGGCCATCCTTGGCTGCCAGTGAACGCGGCTTCCAGCCGCGTGTTCCTGTTCGGAAGCCTCACTGGTCCCCAAACCGGCAGGACTTTGAACGGAGCCGTCCAAAAACAGATTTGCGCCCAACCTCCCGCGCGCGAAACCCGCCTACTTGACCGTGGCAAACTTCGGCAGCGCCGGCTTGCGGACGCGCGGCTGCACGTTCGGCACGGCCGGACCCTCGGCCTGCTTGAAGTGAACCTTGGAGTGCAGCAGCAACGTGCCCAGGCAGAGATCAGCCAGCGGCATCACCACGTTGAAATTCTTGTGCATGTAGCGGTGGTGGAGGAGATGATGCCCGTTCAGCCGGAAATAAATGCCAGACCGTTCGATGTTGCGCTTTCTCGGCAGATGCATGCACCAATGCATATACTCATAAGCGCCGTAATAAGACGCGAAGGCGAGCAGCGAACCGCAAACAATCGCCCAAGTCCCCAGCCCCCAAGAAGCCAGCAGAAAAGGAATGCTCCCAACCGCGATCAGGACGGGGCCGTTCCACCACGCCATGGGAATGGTGTGCTTATCCTTGTCATCAATCAGATGATAGGTGTGGTCGGCTTTGAAGGTCTGATGATGCACCAAGGCGTGAGCGCGGAAGGCATAATCAAATTTCCCCACGGGCCGGTGCATGAAATATTTGTGCAAGGCCCATTCGAAAAAAGAGGCAAAAACCACCGCCGTCACGAAGCTGACGGTCATCCAAAAGAAAAATGAGTGCATATAAAGTTCCGCGTAAAAAGCCGTCCAGTTGCAGAGAAATTCCACTCGGAAAAACGTGAAACAAAGCCCGGCTGTCAGGAGAACACGTTCGACGTCTTTGAGCAATGAGTCAACTGCTTTTTTCGCAATTTATTTTGAACGTTTTTGAACGTGAGTGAGCAATAAAAAGCTCGCGGAAATCAGCCCACCGCCTCCTCCCGTTCCGGGTGAACCTTGACCGCATTCAAGTGTTCCCCTTGCCCTCACCCTTCCGCCTTGGCACACTCGGTTGGCATGCGCGAAACCTTCCGGGTTTGGACGGAAAATATCGAGACGTTCATGTTGGACGTCATTTTCGAGCAACGCCGGGGTTACCGGGCGGCGTTCGTGCGCACGGTGCTGTACCTGCTTTCCAAAGTCTTTCAGGTCGCCGTCAAGTTCCGCCTCTTCCTTTACAACGTCCGCATCCTGCGCGATTCCACGCTCGGCGTGCAGGTCATCGCCATCGGCAACCTGACCGTCGGCGGCACGGGTAAAACACCGGTCGTCGAGAAATTCGCACGTGAGTTGCAGGACCAGGGGCGCACCGTGGCCATTCTCTCCCGCGGCTATCGCTCCAAGCCGCCGCCGCTCCGCAAACGCATCACCAACAAACTCTTTTTCCGCGACGACAGCAATCCCCCGCGCGTGGTCTCCGATGGCAAATCGCTCCTGCTCGATTCCGATGCGGCGGGCGACGAACCCTACATGCTCGCCTCGAACCTCAAGGACGTGGTGGTGCTGGTGGACAAAGACCGGGTCAAGAGCGGCCGCTATGCGATTGAAAAATTCGGTTGCGACACCCTGCTGCTGGACGATGGGTTCCAATACTGGAAACTCCGTGGCCGGCGTCAGGACATCGTCCTGATCGACCGCCAGCAACCGTTTGGCAACGAACGCCTGCTGCCCCGCGGCACCCTGCGGGAACCGCCCTCACACCTGGCGCGCGCCAACACCATCTTCATCACCAAGAGCGACGGCAACACCGAGGAGCTGCGCCGCCGCATCGCGCAATACAATTCGACCGCCGGCATCATCGAGTGCATCCATCACCCGCTTTATTTCGAGGACGTTTTCACCGGCGAACGGCACGGGCTGGACCTGATCAAGAACCGCAAAGTCGCCTCGCTGAGCGGGATCGCGCAGCCGGAAAGCTTCGAACAAAGCCTCGCCAGCCTGGGGGGCATCATGGTATATTCCAAACGGTTCGCGGATCATCATCGGTTCACGCAACAGGAAATTCTCAACGCCATCAACCGCAGCAAGAAACGCCAGGCCGAATTGATCATCACGACGCAAAAAGACGCCGTGCGCTTTCCGAAAATTGACCGGCGCGACCTGCCGATTTATTTCGTGCGGGTGGAGATCAAAATCCTGAGCGGCGCCGATGATTTTCAGGACTGCGTCCGCAAAATCTGTTTCCGTTAACTCATGGACCTCCTGCTCTACTACGCAGCGCTCGGCCTGATAAAGTTTTTGCAGGCCCTGCCGTTGCTCTGGGTGGCGCGCCTCGGCCGCGCCGCCGGGGCGCTGGCGTACCACCTCGACGCACGGCACCGGCGGGTGGTCAATCAGAACCTGACCAAGTGCCTGGGACAGGAGAAAACCCCGGATGAAATTCGCGCGCTGGCGCGGGAGAACTTCCGGCGCATCGGCGAGAACTTTGCCTGCGCGGTGAAAACCGCCTCCATGAGCCTGGAGGAATTGAAGGGCCACATGGAGGTGGTCGGTATGAAGAAACTGCAACCCAAGGACGCCGCGGGAGCGTCCACGAGCCGGGTGTTTGCCATCGGCCATTTCGGAAATTTTGAAATCTTTGCCCACGCAATTCAGTTGATGCCCCAATACCAGGGAGCCACCACGTATCGGGCCCTGCACAGCCCGCGCCTGAACCGCTTGCTGCTCTCCCTGCGCGAGAAGAACGGCTGCCTGTTTTTCGAACGCCGCCAGGATGGTGCCGCCTTGCGCGCCGCCATTCAAAAAAAATACCTGCTGCTCGGCCTGCTTTCCGACCAGCACTCCGGCGCGCACGGCGTGCGCCTGCCCTTTTTCGGTCAGGAGTGCAGCACCTCCA
>JAQGOT010000445.1 GCA_028293465.1 Pedosphaera sp.
ATACCGTTTTAGGGGCTGTGGTTAGGAACGGGAGTTCCTGCTGTCAGTTATTGCGGCTGGTCGGGGAAGCCGATGAATTGCGAGACAGACCGGGTGTGTTCCAGAGGCAACCGGAATTGAATAGGCATGACAGGTACGGCTTTCCGGCGAAAGTCTCAGGGTGGGCATGCGACCAGTCTCAATTTTTGGCGCGCCTTGGTCAACCAGAATGCGGTCAAAAGGCCATTACATCTTCATGTAATGTTAGGGGAGAGCCTCCACTCCTGATTGATCATCAGGGCGGCCCAGGTTGGCAGGGCTGAATGGGCCGCTTGAAGAGCTGGCGGTGGCTGGCGCGATTAATGCCAGCCAAGGAACCGGCCACCTTGGTAAGTGATAAACGCCAGGACCCAGGCCAGGGCACCCATGTAGAGCCATTGGAAGGCGGGCCATTTCCAGGAGTTGGTCTCGCGTCGTACAATCGCAACCGTGCTGACACATTGCAGGGCGAAGACGTAGAACACCATCAGCGTGACCGCCGTCAGCGCGGTGTAAACCCTGGTGCCATCGGATCGCGTCTGTTCACGAAGGGTTTTTGCGAGGCTGGGGGTGATGGCTTCGGAATCCGGGGCTTTGCCAAGGTTGTAAACGGTGGACATGGTGCTCACGAAAACCTCCCGGGCGGCGAACGAGGAGATGATGCCGATCCCCATCCTCCAATAGAAGCCCAACGGTGCGATGGCGGGCTCAATGAACCGGACCATGCGGCCGGCGAAGCTGTAGCGCAGGCGCGCGCCGCTTTCGTCCTTGTCCAAGGCGGCCATTTGTTCCGCACGGCCCGGTTCGGGAGCCGTGGAGGCGAGGATGCTGGTGCGTTGCGCGTCAAATTGGCGGTTAATTTCCGGGTTGCGGGGGTAAGTGGCAAGGAACCAAAGCAGGATGTTGATGGCCAGGATCACGGTTCCAGCACGGCGCAGGAATAACCGGGAGCGATCCCACATGTGGCGCAGAACGATGCGCGCCAAGGGGCGTTTGTAAGGCGGCAGCTCCATAATCAGCATGGGCGTTTCGCCTTTCAGCAACGTTTTCTTGAACAGCCACGCCATCAGCAGGGCCACGATAATCCCGAGCAGATACATCGAGAGCATGGTGAGTCCGGAAAGTCGGAAAATCCCGAGCACACGTTGATCGGGAATGCAGGCCGCGATTAACAACGTGTAAACCGGCAACCGGGCGGAGCAACTCATCAACGGGGCCACCAGTATCGTCACGAGCCGATCCTTGGGACTTTCAATGGTGCGGGTGGCCATGATGCCGGGGATGGCGCACGCAAAGGAACTCAACATGGGGATGAAACTTTTGCCGTGGAGTCCGACCTTGCTCATCAAACGGTCCATGAGAAATGCGGCGCGGGCCATGTAACCGGTGTCCTCCAGGAGCCCGATGAAAAGAAAGAGCAAAAGGATCTGGGGCAGGAAGACGATCACGGCGCCAACCCCGGCGATCACCCCGCCCACTAGCAGACTGTTCAGATCGCCCGGCGGAATGGCGCGGCCCACCACGCCGCCAATCCAATTCACGGCTGCCTGGAGGGCGTCCATGGGGATGCGCGCGAAGGAGAAAATGCTCTGGAACATCACCGCCATGATGGCGATAAAAATCAAGGTGCCCCACACTTTGTGGGTCAGGATGCGATCGAGTTTGTCGCTGAATGTTTCCCGGTCGGTGCGGGTCTCTGCCACCACGGCTTGATGGATCGCCATGACGGTGGCGTAGCGAGCTTCAATGGGAGCGCCACGCCAATCGATGCCTGCCGCCTCCAATCGGCTGCGCGCCGCACTGACCGCCTGCAGGATCGGTTCCGGATAATGTTCGAGACTGGAGGCCAGCGCCTTTTCATTGCTCAGGATGAGCAGTGCCTCCGCCACGGCCTGGGTGCGGTGCTCGTGGAAATGGGCGGCCAGAAGTTCCGCGATTGCCGCCGTTTCACGAGCGAACAGGCCGGGCATGTCACCAAAGCGGCGAGGAGTAATCGCGCCGGAAGAGTTTGGCGCCAGTGCGGAGAGGATCTGTTGCCGAAGCGCTGGCACGCCTTGGCCGCGGCTCGCCACCACGGGCAGCACAGGGATGCCCAGAGCTTGGGCGAGAGCAGCAGTGTCGATATGATGGCCGTTTTCCTCGGCAACATCGACCATGTTCAACGCGAGAATCGTCGGGTAACCCAGCTCAATGACTTGTGTTGCGTAATAGAGATTACGCTGCAGGTTGGAGGCGTCCACCACGACCACTACCAACGCGGGCGCAGGCAATTCAGCGAGCCGATGCAGCAGCACGTCGCGGGAGATTTGTTCGTCGAGCGATTGCGGGCTGAGGCTGTAGGTCCCCGGCAGGTCGAGGACCTTTATGCCTGCCTCCGCTGGAGTATCGAGCAAACGGCCTTCCTTGCGTTCCACCGTGACGCCGGCGTAGTTGCCGACCTTCGCACGGAGGCCGGTGAGGGCATTGAACAAGGTGGTCTTGCCGCAGTTTGGGTTTCCAGTCAGGACCACGTAGGCGGGGGCGGAGCGAGCGGGGCGCGGGGCGGCAGCGGACGCGGGATTATTCGACACGCCGTCTTCAAGGTTGGCAGATCCGGAACTCATCATCGAGTGATCAGGAAGAAGCCCTTAACCGGCGGAAGGGCCTGGGGTGCGCACCCAGATTTGCTCCGCTTCATGTTTGCGCAACGTCAGATTGTAGCCGCGAACCTTGATCTCGACTGGGTCGCCCATCGGCGCAAATCGGACAAGTTCGACGGTGGTGCCGACCAACAACCCCATTTCCATAAGGCGGGGGCGGTCTTGAGGAGGCAGTTTGATCTCGGTGACAGTGGCGGTGGTGCCGAGGGTGACCGACGTCAACGGTTGCGTGGCAGGCGCCATAACTCAGGCAGCCTTCAGCCGCCGGTGGGGCAGGGGTTCGACAAAAATGGCATCACCGAGTTTGGCGCTGATTCCTAAGCGCGCATTGCACACTTGGCAGATGAGGCTCCCATTGCTGCTCAAGAGCTTGATTTCCTGTTCCTCGCAAAAGCCCATTTCGCGCAAGCGTTCCTTGATTTCCGCCGGGGCCGAAAGCCGCTTGATGCAAACGACTGTGCCGGCCCGCACGCAACTTAGCGGACAGATGGAAGGCTGGGCACATTGGCCCTCCCGGACGATGCTTGAATGGACTGGCTCGGTCACTAGATTGCAAAATAGGCTAATTGAGACTTAGTTGCAAGAAGGAAGTTCAGAAGGGACGGTGAGTAACCCGAAGGGAGGCACATCGCGGTGCTTAAAATAAACCAGGATCGGAAGTTTGGCCGCTTATTGCAAAGCTGAAGTCACGTCCCTCAATTTGGCGAAATCCGGGTTGGCCGGGGTGTTGATGGTATTGGGATCAATCGGCCAGTCGGTACGCCCATCCCTCAGCTTGTAAATTTCAGAATGGCCGTCGCAGAAGGAAAGGACGTAGCCTCGGTTATGGCGCGTGGCAACCAGGTCTGCGAACGCGCGGGCCCCGCTCATATCGACAAAAAACCAGGCGTCGTTGATGCTCTTTTCATGCTCGTCAATCATCATCCAAGTCCGGGCGGCCCCCGGGGCTGTCAAATCACTTTCCTTCGCATAGGCACGATAAGTAGAATTGCCGGCGATGCCTTGCATTTTTGTGGTTCCAATC
>JAQGOT010000449.1 GCA_028293465.1 Pedosphaera sp.
CGCAAATCAAGGAAAACCTCGGGTTCCTCAATCACGCATTCCACCTGGAATCCCAGCGGGACAAACTCTTTGGGTTTCATGTTCACGACGTGCAATTTCCCGGTCGTGACCACTGCGCCCCGGGGAGCGGCACGGTTGATTTCGCCGCTCTCAAACCGATGGTGAAACCCGAGCACATCAAGGTGTTCGAGTTCAGCCCCACCATGCCCGTGGAAGACCTCAAGCGCGGCGTGGAACACGTGAAAAACCTTTGGGGCGCAGTGTAGGGGTAATCATTGGCATGTCCCAACCATCGCCCCAACAAATCAAAGCCGTGGCGAACCAGATCCTCAAGACCTGGTGGGTCTGGCTCGGTCTGGCCATCATCATCTGGTCGGGCCTGTTGCTGGTGGAAAAGGTCACGCGCTATCAGGCCAGGAGCTTGCAAGGGGAATTGGCGCAGAGCGCTTCCAACCAGGTGGCGCAAAGTCTCGTGGTCATTTCAAACGCCCTCCGGACGCAGGTAATGCAAAGCGCCTCGAACCAACTGGCCAGCGGCTTTGGCAATATTTCCAACCAGATTGCCACGGCTTTGGGGCAGCCGCAAATCCAGGCGACGATCGAAGCCGTGGCAGCCCAGCAGGCGACACAATTGATGTTCGGCGCCATCTCACCGGCGATCTCAAATTTCCAGGCCAAGCTGTCTCAGGCACAAGCGCGGCTGGACACCACGCCCATTTCACGCGCGCGCGCTTCAAAGGACGGGGCAAAGCCATCAGAACCCGCCGCGCCGGCTGGCCTGGTTCTTGATACGCAATCCATTTCCAAACAAGGCTCTAGTTACGCTTTGACGGTGGCGTTCAAGCGGATCAACGACACGCCCTTGGGGGGCGTGCGATTTATGATTGGAGCGTTCAACCAACTACCGGCCAGAATCCTGGCGGTGGACGTGGAATCGGATTCGGATCCCGCCGTTGAACGGACGATCGATTCGAGCAGGTTGGAGGCCACGTTGAATTTCACACCGCTCGAAAAAGTTGATCCCGTCATCAAAATTTTGCTGTCGGGCCCCACGGTCATGCAGATCACCTGCGACGCATTGCCCGAGCCGGTGACGGTTCCCGTGCTGGTGAACCTGCCCAACGCAAAAACGTCAAGCCGCTGAACCGCCGTCACCGAGCTTTACATTTGTGAAGTCTCCGGCATGCTCCCGGCAAACAATTCACGGAGTAAAATCATGGACTACACATTGCTCGGATCACTTGCCCTTGTGCCGGTGTTCGTCATGGCCCAAATTTACATGCTGGTCAGGAAAATGAGCGAGCCGGAAAAGATGATTAAGGCGCTCGCCGGCCTCAGTGCGGAAAAGCAGGCGTTGCTGGTTCAGCACAAGAATTGGCTGGCCGCCAACAATTTTCAATACCAGAGCATCTTCCAGTTTGGCAGCATCCAGGTGGCGGTTTTTCAGCAGGCGAACACGCAGCGGTTCTGCAATTTCAACTTTCACCAAAAGCTGAGTTATGACATGACCAGCCATTTTGACGACGAGCGCAGCCTCAACACGGGTACCAGCAACGGCATTGGCATGTTCCCGGCCATCCCGGGCTCCTACAAACAAGGCTTTCCAAATGCTTCCATTGAGGAAGCCTGGCAGCATCATCTCCAGGCCGAAGAATATTTGATGCGGAAATTTGGCATCGTTTGGAAACCCCTCACGATGCCCTATCAACAGTCCATTCTCGAGGGGATCAGGCGGCAGATGAGTTATGTCCGGTCAATTCCACTGTGGCCGGCCCGGACTCTGTATTGGTTCGCCGTGACTCGTAAGCGCATGGCCAATCGGTCGGTGCAACAGCAGTATCCTTGAGCAGAGTCGAAGCGGGTGATTACAATCCCGGCAAAACGCGGCGGGCGTGCAGCAGTGTCTGGATGAAATGATGGTCGGCAATGGGGGAGTTGGGATCCAGGCTGTTGACCCGCACTCTTTCGGAGGATTGGATGAAGAGCTTCTCGCCCAAATAAATGGCGACGTGCGATACTTTTTCCGGCTTGTCGCCCCGCGAGCGGGCTCCGAAAAACAGCAAGTCTCCTTTCTTGAGCTCGCGCAGATCAGGATCAAGCGGCACTTCCATGCCCTGCCGCGCCTGCTCGCTGGCGTTGCGATCCAGGTCGATGCCGTTCAGCAGAAAAGTCAGTTTGGTGAAGCCGGAACAATCCATGCCCTTGGGGGAGTTGCCGCCCCAGAGATAAGGGCGCCCCAGGAACATCCTGGCGGTGCGTTCGATATTTTCCGGTGTGGCCCGGCGCGCCTGCTTCCACGCGACGTAATTCTCAGCGGATGGCTTCGGGAGAAAGCCCGTGCGGCCATCGGGCAATTCGACAGCAAACCAATTGCCCGCCTCGCTGTTTTTTTTGACCAGATCCCCCATGACCACGTCCGACACGGGCTGCGCGCCGGCTTCGGGTCGTTCCAGAATCAAGTCTTCGTACACGGTCACGAACAGCAGCGACGCGTTGTTCCAAACCTGGACCTGTTCCTTGGTGCAGGGGACGAAGGTGCCCTTCTCGAGCCAGGCGAGATAGCCATCCGCAGACTGAACCAGGAACCATCGCCCGGCCCGGTTCCAAACCTTGACGACCTGGCCCAGCAAGATTTGGGTCCCCATCTCGGCGCTGTGCTCGGGCTTTTCGCGGCCGTTGGCCACGCTGAGCGAGGCGATGCCCCAAACCTCATCCTCCAACTCCTCGGCGGGCGGCAGCGTGATTCGGTCGGCTGCTTTCAGGCCGGTGCGCTCGACCGCCTTGAGAATCTCAGCTTTGACTTCGGCCCGATCCACGGCACCAGTAAGAACCAGGTTCCGACCTTCTTGCTGCACGCCGACGGTGAAGATGACCACATGGCTGTCCGGCGCAGACTGATCTTTGACACCCTGAATTGCGCGCAGAACGGTTCCGGATTGGGGCGCGTCCGATGATCGGGTGCCGCTATTTAAGTGCGTGCAGGCCGGGAGCATCCCAGCCAACGCCACGATTACCAATAGGGCAAACCAGTTTCTTTTCATGCGCTCAGAGATTTACCATGTTCCCCGCAAGCAAAATCGAATTGATCAAGAATGCCAATGCAAAAGGGCGGGCCGATTTGGCAATGGAAATGGCCGCATTTGGGGTTTATGGTTGGAATAGATTATGGGGCAGCAGGAAACCATGGCCTATCTGAACACGGGGATTTATTCCGTATCAGAGGCTGCCAGGTTGACCGGTGTTTCGGAGGGTCGCATCCGGCGGTGGTTGCGCGGTTATCACTACAAGTTGCGCAAGGAGGATCGGGTATCGCCGCCGCTCTGGTCCGGGCAGCTTGAGCCGATCGATCACAAGATTGCGCTGGGCTTTCTCGATGTGGTCGAGGTGCGGTTTGTGGACGCGTTTTTAAAATCCGGCGTGAGCTGGACGATCATTCATAAGGCGCGGGAAATGGCCGGAGCGCGTTTCCCGGGCGAGTCTCATCCCTTTTGCACGCGGCGGTTTGTGACGGACGGTCACGGGATTTTCGTCGAACTGCACACCGAAGCAGCCCCGCCGCGTTTTCTGGAGATCGTGCGGGATCAGCAAGTCTTTGCCGAAATCATGAGGCCCTTCGTCAAGGGATTGGAGTTCGGCGAGGGCAACAGCTTGGAACGCTGGTGGCCCATGGGCCGGGAGCAACCGGTAGTCATTGACCCAAAGCGCAACTTTGGCCAACCGACCCTCGCTCGTGAAGGTATTCCTACGAGTGTCCTTGCGAAGAGCGTTGAAACCAATGAGGGTTCGGTGGAGGAAGTCGCCGACTGGTATGAGATCAGTCCCGAATCCGTCAAGGCCGCGATCCGATATGAGCAAAGTCTGACTGCGTGAAATTTCTTTTAGACAACAATCTGCCGCCGAAACTCGTCCGTGAGTCAGAGGCCCTCGCTTCGCCGGACCATGAAGTGGTTCACTTCCGGGATCGCTTTGCCCCGGAAACGGAGGACAGCGCGTGGATGAGTGAATTGGAATCGGACGTGGTGATTGTCAGCGGCGATCTGCGGATCGGAAAAAATCCGCACGAGGTCCAAGCCTGGAAAGAGAGCGGGCATACGATTTTCTTTCTGAAATCAGGGTGGGCAGAGCTGCCTTTTGAGAAACAAACCCGGAAGTTGGTCAAGTGCCTGCCAGAAATGGCAACGGCCGCGGCGCAAGCCGATCCGGGGGCATCCTTCGAGGTCAGCAAAACGGGAAAACTCATCCACACTCGTCCTTAGCGAAGTGCGCACTCCTGCTGAGGCGGTTTCCGCCGCCCCGGCAGGGGCAGCTTGCTTATCGGTTTTCAGCTCACCACTTCACAGGCACGGTCATCTTCTTGCCGAACCGGTTGTTATAGTGAAGCTGCTTATGGGTCACGCCGTATTCGTAAACGAGCTTGGTGAGCTTCACGTCATAGCAACAATACTCCGCGATCTCCATGAGCTTGCCTTCGTTAAACCATTTGATGGCCTGGAGACCTTCGGCGGTTTTCTCCACGCCGAACGTGGCGGTAGCGATGGAGTCAAGCGAGAGGCGGTGTTGCAGGGTGTTTTGCAACTCGACGAGCATGTCGAGCGTGGGGAGTTGGCGCAAATCCATGGAGGTGTAGCCATGCAGCACCTCATAATCGAAACGCAGATGGTTGAAGCCCACCACCAGGTCGGCGCGCTGGAGTTCGGTGAGCAGATCATCCACCTGCTTTTCGCCGTAGATTTTGTATCCGTCACGCGCGGTGCTGTAGGTCACCCCGATGCTCATGCGCATGGCGCTGATCTTGTCCCAACCGCCGACGTCCTCCGCGGACTTCTGCGTTTCGAGATCGAAATAAACAATGTTCTTCATTAAAGGACCGGACAATTTAAAACCATCGGCCGGAGGAAATCAAAGCATCCTTTCCGGCGTTCGGGTTCCAGCCAAAGTTCCCCTTCGGCGAGAGCCAAGGATTGCGATTTCCGGGGCGGGGGGAATCGGGGGAAAGCCCGGTCGGGAAAAACCCCTTTGACCGGTTCCCGCAAAACCCCTACGTTCGCGGCGTGGAAGAAGACGTCAGGCCCTTCGAAGCTCCGCGCTCGCGTTTCATTCTGCGGGCGCCGCTGCCGCGGTCATACACAAATTACCTGGGCCGCAAACTGTTCCGCTTTCTGGTCACCGTGCAGGGCATCGGCGCTTTCGCCCTGATCACGGTGGGGGTGCTCATCACCAAATGGCGGACGGCCCGGAGCATTATTTTCCCGCTGATCGTGCACGAACTGGGGCGCTCGGGCCTGCGGCTGTTGCCGATGTTTCTCTTCATGTCGGGGGCGCTGGGCCTGGTTGTGATCGGCCAGACGGTGTCGTGGCTGACGCGGGTGAATGCCACCGGGTTGCTGGGCACGGTGATGGCGCTGGTTGTGGTGCGGGAGGTGGGGCCGTTGCTGACCGCGCTGATGGTGCTTTCCCGCTCCGGCACGACGAACGTCATTGAGCTGGGCACGGCGCGCGCCCTCGGTGAGGTGGAGGCGCTCGAAGCCTTGGGGATCGACCCAATCCATTATCTGGTGCTGCCGCGGGTCATCGGGATGGCGGTGGGGGTTTTTTCACTCACCGTCTATTTCATCATCGGCTCGCTGGTGAGCGGTTATCTGTGGGCTTTCTTGCAGGATGTGCCGTTGCGGCCGAGTGAATATTTCACCCAACTCGCGCAGGCTCTGACCTGGGTGGATTTCGTCGTGCTGGCCCTCAAATCGAGCCTCTTCGGGGTGGTGATTGCGTTGATCACCTGTTACCACGGGTTGGCCCAGCCGCTGCGATTGGAGGAGGTCTCCGGCGCCACCATCCGGGCGGTGGGCCAAAGCGTGGTTGCCTGCATGCTGCTCGACGTGCTCTTCATCCTCCTTTATCTTGCCGCCTGATGGACACGCCAGCCCCCAACCCGGACGCACCGGTCATTGAGATGAGCGGAGTCGCCGTGGGTTCATCGCAAAACCTGGATAAGGTGGTCCTCGAGGATGTGAATTGGACAGTCCAGGCCGGGGAGTATTGGGTGGTGGGCGCCATGCAAGGGTCGGGCAAAAGCGATTTGCTGTCGCTCACTGCGGGATTGACGCCACCGCAAAGGGGCATTTATCGGCTTTTTGGTTACGACATGCCCATTTACGAGGGCGCATTGCTGTCCGTGCGATTGCGCCTTGGTTTGGCGTTCGACGGCGGGCATTTGTTTCACAACCTCACGGTGCGCGAGAACATCGCCCTGCCTTTCCTCTATCACAATAGTTTCACCCGGCACCAGGCGGAACCGAAGGTGAACGCCATGCTGGAATGGACTGAACTTTCCGAATGGGCGGATAACACGCCGGGCAGTCTGGGCCGGAATGTGCAAAAGCGCGTGGGGTTGGCGCGGGCGTTGATGCTTCGGCCGGAAGTTTTGCTGCTGGACAATCCGCTCGGCGGACTGGACATCCGGCAGATGAGTTGGTGGCTGAATTTTCTGGGGCAATTGTCCACCGGCCATGAGTTCATGGAGGGCCGGCGGGTGACGCTGGCGGTGACGGCGGAGGATTTGCGACCTTGGCGGGAGCGCGCAAGTCATTTTGCCGTGCTGCAGAGCAAACGGTTTATCCCGCTCGGTGGCGGACGTCAGTTATTGGACAACACCGATCCTTTCGTAAAAGAATTGTTGGCGGAGGTTTTGCCGGGTATCTAATAACCATGGCGCTGCAAGATCTAACCCCTCAGTTACGCACCCGGCTCAGCCGCATGGAGCGCGCGGTGGGATGGTTTGTGCTGCTCGCAACCGCGCTGCTGTTGTTTGGCTTCGGTTATTATCTCTACACCACCGCGACGCGCAAGGGGTGGTTCAAGATCAAAGCCCCGTATTACACCTATATCAGCCGGGCCACCGGCCTCGGTGTGGGTGATCAGATTACGATGATGGGGTTTCCGGTGGGCCAGATAACCGAGGTCACGGCCCAGCCGCCCGAGGACTGGGAGCACGACGTGTACATCGGATTCGAAATCATCCAGCCGTTTTATGATTACATGTGGACCCGGGGTTCGGTTGCCTTCACGACGGATAGTCTTTTGGGTAAGCGCACTTTGGAGGTGAGCAAGGGCACCAATGGATACCCGACCTATCTATTTTTCGCCTTCCGGCAAATGACCGTGACGGATGCAGAAAGCCTGCCGGAATTGCAGAAATGGAAACTGGCCGAAGAAATCTACGATGCCACCGGCACGAACCTCTTGTTCAAAGCCAACCAGCCGTTAACGACAGATTTGCTCCAAAAAATCTCCGGCCTGGGAATAAAGCAGATTCGCGTGGTGGATACGCGCCAAAAGAAAAAAAACATTACCGCGGTTTGGAACAACCGGCAGGGTTACTTCGAACCGTTTTATAAGACCAACCGTTACGAGCTGCCGATGAACGAAACGCCGGCGATAAGCGATCGCGCGAACCGGTTGGTGGCGCAAATCGAGGCCGCCTTGCCGAGCTTCCTGAATTTGACGAACGAGGTTTCCGGCGTGGTGTCGAATGCCTCGCAGCTCACGGCCAACCTGAGCGTGATCGCCGAGCGCGCGCGCCCGATGATCACCAACCTGAGCATCATTTCCGAACATTTGAAGAATCCGCAGGGGTCGTTGGGTGAATGGCTGATCCCAACCAACCTCAACCTGCAACTGCAAACCACCTTGAACAACGCGAACCTCACGATGACCAACGCCAACACCAATCTTGCGGTGTTGGCCGAGGAGTTGAGCCGTTCCTTGGACAGCCTGGCCAGCATCACCAGCAATTTGAACAACCAGGTCGAGGTCAACACCAACATCCTGAGCCGAATTTCGGACGTCGTCGTGCATAGCGACCAATTTGTGCAGGGACTGAAGCGGCATTGGCTCCTCCGGTCCGCTTTTCGGACGCCCAAGACCAATGCGCCGCCGGCGCGCTCTCCGAAGGATGCGAGTCAACGCAAAAAGTGAACAAGTGGTGAACAACAATTTTATTTGCGTCTTGTCATTTTGCTTTTTCACCCTAACCATCGACGCCACATATGATGCACACCAAAAAACGTGCCGGGCTTACGAAGTTAGCCACTGGCATTCCAGGTTTTGATGACATCACAGGGGGCGGGTTGCCGCAGGACCGCACCACCCTGATCATGGGCGGGCCCGGCACCGGTAAGACGGTGTTCGCCATGCAAAGTCTGGTCGCAGGAGTGCTTCGGGGGGAGCCCGGGATTCTGGTGACGTTTCAGGAGAGCCCCCGGCAAATTGTGGAGGACGCCGCCAGCTTCGGCTGGGATCTGGCTGAACTGGAGAAGGATAAGCTGGTCATCCTGGACGCGCGCATCCGACCCAATATTTTCAAGTCCATCGAGCTTTACCTGACCGGCATGCTGGCGGGGATCAAACTGGTGTCCGGCGAGATGGGGGCCCGGAGAATCGTTTTCGATTCACTGGATGCGCTGCTTTCCTTGCTGGGCGACCGCACGACCGAGCGGCACGAGATGTTCCGCCTGCGCGACTGGCTGCTGGATAGCGGCATGACGGCGGTGATCACCGCGCAGGTGGAAGGAGACGCCCCGTTCGTATCCCAGCGCCATGGTTTCATGCAATTTATGGCTGACTGCGTGGTCAGCCTGAGTCATGACGTGAGTGATCCGACCGCCTCCCGCAGCCTGCGCGTATCCAAGTACCGCGGCTCTGGATTTGCGGAACAGGAATTTCCCTTCATCATCGGCCCGGCCGGTTTGGAGGTTGGTTACGCCCCCAAGGCCGCGTCGACTGGAATTCAGGAGGAAATCAAGCTCGCCAAAGGCGAATTTCGGGCGCGGATCGAGACCTTGAACCGCCAACTGGAAATCAAGCAGGCCGAACTCAACTTTCTGCTGAAGGCCATTGCCAAGCAGAAAGACCGGGGTGAGGACGCCCGCAGCCTGCCCGTTGGCAGAACCAGCCGCAAATTGGGGTCACGGAAGACGAAAGCCCTCATTCCCCGCAAGCCCGTCCTGGCCACATCCAACCCACTCGCATAGAGAACGGGCTGGCCCAGCCTCACTCATTTCGTGGGGGTCACGGTGAAGGTCCCATCTGATTGTTGGGTGACGTCCAGTTCCTTCACCCCATCATCGTCGATGAAGGATTGCACAACCTCGCCAACTTTGTCGGCCGGTATGTCAGTGATCGGTTTGGGCAGCTTGCTTTTTTTGGGTGGCATAATTTCTTAGTGGAGGTTGAAGTGTTGCACAATCTTCAAGCGCAACTCCGCGTAGTCTTTGCCCATCAAAATATTGGTTATGCCATGTCCCGCGTATCCCTGGGTGTCCAGCCATTCGCGCAACGCATCCCGATGCTTGGGATCGCTCTTGAGCCACCGCTGAATCAGCGGTGTTTGGTCGTCGGTTCCATATTTGGTCGCGTGGGCGGGAATGATCTTGGCTTGATGCAGCGCCGCCTGGGTGGGGATGGGCGGGCCGAGTTCGCCGTTGTCGAGCACGGGCAGGTCGAAGGCCAGATAGCCGATGGCCAGCGGCCGCGGAAAGCTCTCGTTGATCGAGATGGAGCGGCTGGAGGCGGCGGCCACTTTTAGGGTTCCGCCCGGCATGGCGGCGGTGCTGATGGCATCGGATAGCGAGGACAATGCGTTGGCGTAATTGTTGACGGTGTTGGTGGCGGTCAGTTCGGGCAGATTCACGGGCTTGGACGCGCCGCCCGAAACCGCGCCGCTGAATGAATCGTCATTGAAGACGGAAATATTGACCCGTCCGGTCCAATATACCCGGTTTACGACCCGGAGATAATTTGTCGCGGCGTCATTGGGGGCGAGCTCGAGGAGGGTGTTGGTGTGTTCGCAAGCCCAGCGGTTGACCTGGGCTCGCAGAGACTCCATATCAACGCCAAACGTGTAAGCATCGGAAATCGTGATGTCCCCGTGAGCACTGCTGGCGCCGAGCAAATTCAAAGCCACAGGCACGCCCTGCACCGGGAGAGCCAGGTTGATGCCCGCACCGCGTTTGATGGAAAAGGAATAGGAAGGGAACGCAGCCCGCGGAGCCTTGAGGAGTTCGTTGGTTTTGGTGAGGTCATCGGGGAACTTCCAGTGATAGGGAGTATTCGTGAAAGTGCCGATCCCGTACGAACCGGAATAGAAAGAGGCGTAATGATCCGGTTGCAGGCGGGTCAACAACTGGTCGAGCGGAAGAAACCCTTTTTCCTCATAAACCTTCACCTGATCCTCGATGCGGGTCCGGACCAGGAACACATCCCCGGGCAGAATGTCTTCCGTGAGCGGATAGACGGGAATGACCTGGCTGGCGCGGACGACCAAGGACCAATCCTTGGCCACCCGGGCGAGTTGTCTGCTCTTGGCGCGCGTGGTGTCGCAGCCCAGCAGCGGCACCAGACACAGGCACAGCAGGAGAATTCTCAGAGGGATGGCGGTCTTCATAAACAATGGTCAGGTTTGCTCTTGGCTGCCGATCAAACCGTAATCACCGGCGATTGTCCACACGGAATCCGCAACGGGACTATCGAGCGGCCATTGACCAAAAGGAAAGGCGGGCCGTGTTACCGGCCCGCCCCACCAACTTACCCTCGCGCCGGAACCACCGGCGTAAAGTCATCATCGGATCACCAGGATCCGGTATAGGCGCTCTTCGGATTCCTTGGGCAGGGAGACAGACGCCGCCGTGCCTTCGGCGACGATGTCCGGGGCGACGTCGATCCAATCTCCGCTGCTGAAACCATCCTTGTATTGAACACGATAAGCCTGGCCGGGCACCGCGCCCCAGTTCAACCTGACGCTCTTCTGCTTGCGGTTGAAGACCATCGAGGCCTGGTTTTCCATTCCCGGACCCGCGCCGCCTCCGGCCGAGATCACGGTGGACCCGGAAGCACCGAGGGCTCGGAAGATGCTGGCAGTCATTTAAATGGCGTATGTGTTTACTTAACGAGGGTAAGAAATCACACGGAAGCGGTTCCTGATATTACATCTTTGTGTAATAGGCTGTGATAGGCGGTGAGCCTTGACCAAGTCGGCTGGGCGCGCATCCGCGCACTGCCCCGGAGCGCCGACTTCCAGTCGGCTTAACGCGTGGCGAATCCACCGATGACCTGCGAACTCGAGCCATCCAAGCCGGCTGCAAGCCGGTGCTCCGACGGCTCGGGGGCGGTGCGCGGCGGCGCCCGTAAGCCGGTCCCATCAAAAGAACCAACTCATCCCCACGCAAAACATGCTGGTGTTCACCCCCAGATTGGGGTCTTTGATGCCGGCGTTGGATAAGTGCAGGAACCGGTATTGGAAGGTCACGGCCGCATTGTCCCGCCAAAAATAATTGACGCCCCCTCCGGCTTGTAGCGTGAATTCGAAGGTCGTGCTCAAATCCTTCCCCCGGATGTCCGTTGCCGCGACTCCGGCACCCGCGTTCACGAAGGGCACCCACCGCGAGCCGGTGGCGAAGTCATACCGGATGAGGGGCAGCGCCCCCGCCACGTAGGCACCATGTGGATGGAACTGCGCGCCGCCGAACGCCTCGCCGAGTAATTCCCAGTTGCCACGATACCAATGGTCCCGGCCCACCACGTCACTGAACACCCAACCGTAACGCAACGTGGCCAGTGCCAGATCGTGCGTTTCAGTGCTGCCGATGATCCGCATCCCAAAGCCCGCGCCCAAACTGAATCCGGCCTCGTGCGTGCCCCGCCGAAGACCCTCCCCCACAGCGCCCTCCCAAATCCGCTCCGCCGGCGGGGACAGGCTCAGATGCGAATCCAATTCCAAACGCGGTTGAATGTCATTCTCTCCCGGGCGCACCTCCGCCGCCATACAGGAAGTCATGCTCCATCCCATCACTAGAGCGATCGTCAAAAAGCCAAGCTGCCGGTTTTTCATAAAACTCCGTCTTCGTTCGAGTTTGAATTTCGCACACCTTTCTGCCCGCCAACATCACCCACCCGACGCGTGTGTGCAAGTGCCAAGGCCAAACACCCCACATGCACGAGGCGTCCGGCTTGAGCTACGCTGTTTGATACATGCCCGGTGCTTCCGGTTTGGAGCGCCTGGGGGAAGGCAGCATGAGCGAGGCGAATCCGAGCGGACCGCACCAGGACGATCAACCACAACGGGCAGGCTCGCCGCCAACAGCGGAAAAGAGCCGCCGGAAATTTGACTTCAAACGTCCGTGGGTGATTCTCACCGCCTCCGTGCTCTTGGCCATTACTTGCTTTTATGGATTGCGCTACCTGGTGCATTCCCGCACCCACGAATCCACGGACGACGCTTTCATCGAGGCGGATGTCGTTTCCCTGGCCCCAAAAGTTGCCGGACAGGTACAGGCAGTCCACGTCACTGACAACCGGTTTGTCCGCACCGGGGATCTGCTGCTGGAGATCGACCCGCGCGATTACCAGGCGCGCGTCGACGAAAGGAAAGCCGCCTTGCAAGCGGCCAAAACCGGCGTGGTTTCCGCGGAGAGCAATCTCCAACAGGCCCGCTCCCGGGTCGTTTCCGCGGAAGCAACCCTGGGCCAACGCCAAGCCGAAGCTCAATCCGTGGCGGCCACGACCACGAAGGCCGAAGCCGACTTGCGCCGCAACCAGGAACTGCTCCAACAGAAAACCATTTCGCCGCAGGAATTTGACACAGCCCGCGCCAACGCCACCAATGAAGAAGCCAACCTCGAGGCCGCCCGCAACAAAGTCGCCAGCGCCGAGGCGGATCTAGCTGCCGCGCGCGATCAAGTAACTGCGTCGGAATCTGCCATCTCCAACGCCCAAGCTCAAGTACAGCAGGTCGAAGCTGATTTGCAAGCCGCACAACTGAATCTCTCTTACACCAACATCCGTTCGCCGGGCGACGGCTGGGTCACACGCAAGGCGGTCGAGCCCGGTTCCTATGTGCAGGTCGGCCAGAACCTCATGGCGCTTGTTCCCACGAATCTGTG
>JAQGOT010000453.1 GCA_028293465.1 Pedosphaera sp.
GCGGAAGCGGCGCGGCTCACGAGCGAAATCGATGCCCTCAAGGTCAGAGGACCCAGTCCAACCTTGGAGACCAAGCAGCGATACATGGGGTCGCGGCTGGAACGACTTGAGGTATTGAAAAAGCGCCAAGGGCGAATCAGCGAGGCGCAGGATAATGTGGCCTTGGTGGTGGCGGAGCAGGAGCGGTTGGACCAGCAGATCAAGCTCATCCGCGCGGATGCCGTGGCCATGAAAAACGCCGAGAGTCTCACGGCGCGGATCGATGCCACCGTGGAACATCTCGACGAGACGAATAAATGGCTGGCGGAAATGGATGAGTTCAAGGATTTGGTGGGTGATATGCCCTCGACCGATCTGCGCGTGGGCTATAATGCGACCACGGTGCCGCCCGTGATTGAAGCGGGCCGGCAGCCGCAACGTGTGCCGCAAGGTTTTCAAATTAAAGGAAAAAAATGACGACCAATACGTCTCCCATGGTCCCAGAAAGCACGGTAATAAACGCCGAGGTTGCCGCGCCGTCCCGGCTGCCCTTGCGCGGTTGGGGGATTGAACTGGCCCGACGCTGGAACAGCGCGACCTATTCGCTCTTTGTCCTGCATGGAAACATCTTTGACGTTTTCCCGGTGCAAAATGGGAAGAATTTGTCCTACGTGCCACTCAAGGCTTTTCTGGCACAACGCTTTTTTCCGGAGCGCGAGTATTTGCTGTTTTATGACATTGGGGGTGGCCTTACTTTCGGGACGGCGGAGATGCAGAAGCGCTTTTTCGAATGGCTGGAGATTTATGATCAGGTCGAGCAGACCAACTTCCATCAACAGGGACCGCCGCGGGATTTGATCCGGCTAGCGCCCTTGCTGCGGCGGTTTTTCGTGAGGGTGGCGGAGGAAAAAACCAAGTGGAAGGGAATCACGCTGATCATCGATTTTCCAGAAAAGCTGATCCCTCCTTCAGAGGAGGCCGGGGCAACCGTGGAAGAGCGCATGAACCTGGTGACGTTGCTCAAATGGGCGGCATCACCCGATTTGCGCCAGATGGACGTGGGGATCTTGCTCGTGACCGAGTCGGCTTCCAAACTGCATGCGGACCTGTTGCAGAATCCGCATGTGGCCCAGATACGGATTGATATCCCCGACAGCGAGGATCGATTGCGTTTTCTGCAATCGGGTTGGGCGGAGGCCATGGCTGACGGAAGGGCCTTTTCGGAATGGAGCGACTTTTCAGCGCTGGAGCTGGCGCCCCGGACGGCCGGTTTGAATCTGCTGCGCATCCAACACTTGCTGGCGGAGGCGGTGCGAAATGGGGCGCGGGTCACGTCCGAACACGTGGCGATCAGCAAGAAACGGTTGATTGAGGAGTTTTGCCAGGGCTTGGTGCGCTTCAAGGATCCGAAACCGGGTGTGAGCCTGGATCGGGTGGCGACGCACACGGCGGCCAAGGCAAAGTTTCGCGAACTGGCCTGGCTGATCAAAAACAACAAGACCGACGTGCTGGAGCGCGGCGTGCTGGTACCGGGACGGGTGGGCGTTGGCAAATCCTTCCTGATTGATTGTTTTGCGAGTGAATGTGGTCTGCCTGTGATGGAGATTGCTGAATTCCGTTCGAAGTGGGTGGGGGATACGGAACGGCAGCAGGTGCGAATCTTGATGACCGTCCGCGCGTTGGGGCCGGTCATTGTCGTGGTGGACGAGGCGGACGCGGTTTTTGGCTCGCGCGAGGGAGGGGACGAGGACGGCGGAGTGTCCGGGCGGGTGTTCGCGGCATTTGCGGCGCACATCGGGGATTCAACCTTGCGCGGACGGGAGTTGTGGGTGGCCATGACCTCGCGCCCGGATTTGCTGGCCATTGACATGAAGCGGCAGGGGCGCTTTGGCCTTTGCATCCCGTTGTTCCCGGCGCAAGGCCCCGATGACATTGTGGAACTGTTTGTCACCGTTTCGCAATTCAAGAAGATCAAGCTGGAAGAGGCCAGCAAAGTTTATATTCGGGAAAACCTGGGGGCGCGGGCGTTGACCGGAAGCGATGTGGAATCCATTTTGATTCGCGCGAAGGAGCGGGCGGTGTTGGCCAAGCATGATGAGGATGTCCGACTGGGGGATCTGGAAGAGGCGGTGAATTCGTTCATTGATCCGCTCGATCCGAATCTGCTGGCGCTGCAGGAATTGGATGCGGTGCTGGCTTGTTCCGACCGGAGATATCTGCCCGAGCGTTATCGGACGGCGGACCGGGCCATGCTCGTGGAGGAGTTTGCGCGGATGAAAATGCGCGCGGGGAAACGGTGAGGCGAAGCCGGTTGTGGATGTTGGCCTAAAGATTGACGGCTGCCATTTCACCGGGGCGGCAGCCTTAAAGCTCACCGAAGCTGCTCCGTAATATTACGGTTTTGCCCTCCGTATTTGCGGGAGTTGCTTATGGCACAACCTCTGTTAGTTTTTGCTCGCGGCTCCACCAGGCAATTGTGAACGGATTGGTCGTAGTCAAAATTAACGGCCGGTGGGTCGTTCACGCCGCGATTGGCAGTAACTGAACACATACTATGAAAGCAAAGGTTTTACGTAACGACGGCTTCACCCTGGTGGAGATCATGATCGTGGTGGCCATCATCGGCCTGCTGGCCACCATCGCCATCCCCAACTTCGTGCGCGCCCGCCTGAAGGCCCAGCAAAGCGCCTGCATCAACA
>JAQGOT010000474.1 GCA_028293465.1 Pedosphaera sp.
GGTTCCTTGCGTTTGGAAAACAGCCATTTAAACAGGTTCATATTTCGATCCAGTTCGCCAGACCCCTAAATCAATGCGGCTGGCGGCGGGTTTTGTAAAGCCCGAACCGGCCAAGGTCACTTTGAAAACGCCAGACCGATGACCCCGGCAACCGCGATGATGCCGCCGACGATGGCATGCCAGGTTACTTTCTCTTTTTCCATCACTCGCGTTATCGGCATGGCGACCAACGGGGTCATGGCGACGATCGGCAACACGATGCCGGCGGGGGTGGTTTGAAAAGCCCATTGATAGCAAGTCACGCCAAGCGTTTGCCCGGCCAGGCTGTTGGCGATCACCCAAGGCAATACCTTCCGCCATTTCTCGCCTGAGGGCAGGGTGGCATCATGCTTCACGGAGCGCCATTTTACAATGATCAGGCAAATGGCCGCGACCAGCAGTCCGCCGGTGATACGTTGGAAAGCTGCCGTCATCCCATCGATGTGATCGCCATGATCGCTGAGCACGGCATATGCCTTCCGGCTGAGGACCGCGCCGAACGCATCGCCAAACGCCGCCAGGATGCTGAACAGGATACCCGGAGCGATGTCCTTGCGGGAGAGGGCCAGGTGTTTGCCCGGGAAAAGGGAGATGCCGATGCCGACTAAAATGATGGTCCCGTAGAAAATTTGAATCGGCCGCAGCGTTGTCCCGAGCCAAAGCCATTCGATGGCTGCCGCGAATGGGGGCGCCAGACAGCGTGTCAACAGCATGGTCAGGCGCGGTCCCATCCGGGGCAGGGCCTGGAACAGCGCCACATCGCCGATCCCGATGCCAATCACACCACTGAGCAAGAAAAGCGGGAAGGTTTCGCCCGTCAAAGCCTGACCCGCCGAGAATGCCCAAAGCGAGAGAAAGCAGGTGGCGAACGTGAGCCGCCAAAAATTGGCTTCGGTTCCACCGACGATCTTCGCCGAGCGATGGCCGCAGACCACCGAAATGGAAAAGAAGATGGTGGTCAGAAAGGACGGGAACATGGCGGCAGGGAATCAGCGGCACGGAGACGCGAATGCGTTCCATGGTTTCCCGTGGAGCCAGGGAGAACGGCCGGAAGATTTGCGCGGCCTCAAGCGGGTTGGAAGTGGCTTTTGCGCGGGTCGGTGGCGGTGATGACCACGCTGACCGACTTTTGGTTGAAGCCCTTGAAGCCACCATGCCGTTGCAAGTTTTCCAAGTGGCTGCCAATCGCGCCCTCGCTGATGAATTTCGCGTGTTGCTCGGGGGTGATCAGCTTGGCGTTCAGGAGGCGGTCGGCGCGCTCGCGACCCACCGGCCAACGCTCGCCTTCCGTGAAGGCTTGACGGAGAAATTCGAAGTTCGAAAAGGGATTCATGGTGTTGATGCCCTCCTGCTTCAATTGGTCGCGCAACAACTGGTAATCGAATCGCGCCTCGAGATGGTGCATGCCCGCATCCAGAAAACTCTCCCCGTGCAAGCCAATCCATAGTCCCACGGTCCCGAGCTTCGGGGCGGGCGCGAGGCGGTGACTGGAGAAATCAATCTGGGTTTCGTCCGGCATCAGATCCACGTCGGCGAACACAACAATGCCCACCACCGGTTGTTCAGAAATCTGCGCGCCCCAGCCCGCTTCCGCACCGGCATAATAACGCTCGCGTTTTTCAAAGCCCAGCTTGAGGAGAAATTCGATCAAATCCACGAAATGCTCGCGCGAGGAGCGAAAAGTATGATGGTCATGGTTGCCCCAGCCGAGGCCAAGCTGGTCCTGGCGGAATTTTTGGATCCGCGCGGCGCGATTGCGGGTTTGCCAGTGGGCGCGCTCTTCCTCGAAGAAAATTTGACAGGTCAGATCCCGGCCCACGAGCGGGATGCTCTGGTCGAGCAGGCGGGTCGCCACTTTAAACCCCTCCGCATCCTGCGAAAAAACGCGGCGGCGGGTTTTCCAGAGTTCCCGGACTTTCACGATCGCCTCCAACTGTCCCGGCTTGAGCGGCGCGGGAACAAACCCGCGATACGATTGCCGCTCCACGGCCTCCAGTCGGGTGTCGTTTTCCTCGGCGACCAGCACCCGGCGATAACGGGAGCAAGGTGCGCCCTCAATTTCAGCGGATAGATTGTGACGGGCCACGAAATCGGCAACGTGTTCCGGGCGCAAGGCGATCACGGCAGGATTCTGCCGCTGACCGGCCCGCAAAAAGACGCGCGGCAAGGTTGCCCGCGGGTGGTGGAAAACGACCTCACCGTGGGGAGTTTCGGCTTCTTCATCCCGGGTAAAGCCCGCTTCGCGCAAGGGCTCTTCGTCGTCCGGCGAGAGGACCAGATGATCGATCCACTCAAAAAAATCGGTGCCGGTCTCCTGAAGCATCCGGTCGGAGAGGCGGCGGGCAAAACTATTTTGCCCGAGAAAAGTTGTGACCCGTTGGTGCAGGAACTTTTCCGCATCATAAGCCAGCGGCCAATCGAATTGCTTGGCGTCGTACGGAACCGCTTCGCGGCCCGCAGACAGTGCGCCGTTGCCGGCGGTCGTTGTCGCTGAACTAATCATAGAGAACTCTTGTGGTTAACTTAGTCAACAATACCGTTCCAATCAATTCATTTGGCACCAGAAACCTGGAAACGCCGGGTGGCGGCGGTTCATGGTCAGCCAAACTGAATCCCCTGCGCCAACGGCAGCTCCGTGGAGTAGTTGATGGTCACGGTTTGTCGGCGCATGTAAGCCTTCCAACTATCGCTGCCGCTTTCGCGGCCGCCGCCCGTTTCCTTTTCACCGCCGAACGCGCCGCCGATCTCCGCGCCGCTGGTGCCGATGTTTACGTTGGCAATGCCGCAATCGCTGCCGGTGGCCGACAGGAACTGTTCCGCCTCGCGCATTTCGTTGGTGAAAATGGCGGAACTCAACCCTTGCGGCACCGCATTGTGCTGCGCGATGGCTTCCTCCAGGTTGCGATAGGGAATGAGATAGACAATGGGTGCGAAGGTCTCCTCGTGAACCACCTTGAAATCGCCACGCGCGCTGGCGATGCAAGGTCGGACGTAGCGTCCACCGGGAAAGCCCGGGCCGCGGAGGGATTCGCCGCCATAAAGAATTTTACCCCCTTCGCGCTGGAGTTGCTTGAGGGCGGTTTGCATGGTTTCCACCGCCCGGGTGCTGATCAGCGGCCCCATGAGAATTCCCGCGTCCAGCGGGTTTCCGATGGGAACTTGTTGGTAAGCCGCAACCAGCCGTTCGGTGAGTTGCGGGACGATGGCTTCATGCGCGAAAACTCGGCGGGTGGAAGTGCAGCGTTGGCCGGCGGTGCCCACCGCGCCAAAGACAATGGCGCGCACGGCGAGATCCATATTCGCGCTCGGGGCGACGACGATCGCGTTGTTGCCTCCGAGTTCGAGCAGGCTGCGGCCTAAACGGCGGCTGACATTCTCGCCGACCACGCGCCCCATGCGGGTTGAACCGGTGGCGGAAACGAGCGGGATGCGGCGATCATTCACCAGCCGTTCGCCGACGGTTTCAGCATCACCGCTGATCAGGCTGAAAATTGCCGGATCAACCTGGTTGGCGCGGCAAACGCGTTCGGCAATTTTAGTGGTGGCAATGGCCGTCAACGGAGTTTGCTCGGAAGGTTTCCACACGACTGCGTTGCCGCAAATCGCAGCCAGGGCACTGTTCCACGCCCAGACCGCCACCGGAAAATTAAAAGCCGTGATCACGCCCACCACGCCGAGCGGATGCCATTGCTCCAGCATCCGGTGTTGCGGCCGCTCCGAGGCGATGGTGAGACCGTAAAGCTGCCGGGAAAGCCCAACCGCAAAATCGCAGATATCGATCATCTCCTGCACCTCGCCTTCGCCTTCCGCTTGAATCTTTCCCGCTTCCAAGGTTACGAGCTGGCCGAGATCCTTCTTTGCCACCCGCAGGGCGTTGCCGAGTTGGCGGATGATCTCCCCGCGCTTGGGGGCCGGGACGGTCCGCCACTTTTGGAAGGCGGCCAACGCACGCTGCACCGCCTTTTCATATTCCGCAGGCGTCGCTTGCCGGACCGATCCAAGAGCTTTGCCATCAATCGGAGAAATGCTCTTGATGATGCGCCCGCTGCCGAGCCACTCGCCGCAAAAGACCCCGGGATTGGTGTCCTTGAGGCCGAGACGCTTAAACAGGGCAGCGGTGGAGGAGGGTTTGGTCGCCTTTGGAGATTTGGATTTTGCCATGGAATCGTTCGGTGAAAGTTAAACCGTCAACCGCCGGCACTCGCCATCCATGATGCGCAACGCCGCTTCGATTGCGTCGTCTTTTACGTCGAGGACTGGTCGCAGGCGGATGGAACGCTCGCCGCAGCGCACGATGAGCAGGCCCAATTCATAAGCGCCTTTCCAGAAAGCATCGCGCAAGCCACCATTGGGCAAATCAAACGCCATCATCAGCCCCTGACCGCGCACGGCGGTAATAATGGGATGCTTGTCGGCCAAGGCCCGCAGTTCGTTCTGGAACAAATCACCCTTGATCCGGGCGTTCTCGACCAGTTTTTCCTGTTCGATGATCCGCAGATAATGGGTCGAACGGACATAATCCGTGAAATTGCCACCCCACGTGGAATTAATCCGGCTCGGCAGACGGAACACATTGTCCGCCACCTCGTCCAAACGCGGGCCCGCCATCACGCCGCAAACCTGGGCCTTCTTGCCCAAGCACAGCAGGTCAGGCAATACGCCGAAGTGTTCGCAGCACCAGTTTTTGCCGGTGAGCCCCATGCCTGTCTGGACTTCGTCAAAAATTAAGAGAATGTCGCTTTCATCACAGATCGTTCTCAGGGTCTGGAGCCATTCACGGCGAAAGTGGTTGTCGCCGCCTTCGCCTTGGATGGGCTCGATGATAATCGCCGCGATGTCCGTTCCTTTTTGCGCGATGATGTCCCGAATCTGCTTTTCGACCTGCTGTTCCTTCTCCGCCACCGCTTGCATCCGGCGTGCGGGTGGCAGGGCGAAGTCGATTGCGGGCGCGGGCACGCGGGGCCAGGGGAATTTGGCAAAATACTGAACCTTCTTGGGATCGGTGTTGGTGAGGCTCATGGTGTAGCCGCTGCGACCATGGAAGGCGTGCTCGAAATGCAAAATCTCGGTGCCGCGTTCGCCCCGTCCGGCGGCAAGGTTTTTGCGCACCTTCCAATCCATGGCGGCCTTGAGGGCGTTTTCCACCGCCAGCGCGCCACCCTCGATGAAGAAGAAGCGGTCCAGCGGCGGCAGTTTCATCACGCGCGCGAAGGTATCGACAAAAGTGGCGTACTGGACGGAATAGACATCGGCGCAGGCAACCTTGATTTTTGCGGCGGCGAGTAGATCTGCCTCGACCTCGGGTTGGTTAAAGTAGGGATGATTATAACCTATGGGCATTGAGGCATAGAAACTATAGAGATCCACAATCTCCCGCCCGCTCGGCGCATCCACCAATTTTGACCCGCGGCTCTTCTCCAGGTCGATCACCAGCTTGAAGCCGTCCACCAAGATATGCTTTTCCAGTTCCGCAATCACCTCGCGTGGGGTGATCAGCGCGCGCGCCGGGGATGCCACGGTGGGCGTGGAAAATTTGTCTTTGCTCAGGATTTGATCGGTTGCCGGCATAATATTTGGCTTCAAATAAACCTACCACTAAAAGTAGAAGCTTATAGTAGTAGCACGGTCCTGCGCTTTCAAGATAAATGGAGCTGCGTAGCAATATATTGCCGCTGGTGAGCGAAGGAATTCCTTTTAATTTGGGTCGCACTGGCTACTCTATCCAACCTATGAAATTTCAAACGTGTCTGTTCATCAGTCTAGGCTTGCTCGTCGGCGCGGATAGCTTCGGCGCGGAGCTGCGGATCGGCATTATTGGTTGTGATACTTCCCATGCGGTCGCATTTACCAAAGTGATCAACGACGCGAACGATACGAACCATGTCGCCGGCGGAAAGGTAGTCGCGGCTTACCGCGGCGGCAGCGCGGATATTCCTTCCAGCATCAAGCGGGTGCCCGAGTACGCGGGCAAACTCGAGAAGGAATACGGAGTCAAATTTTACGATTCGATCGAGGAATTATGCCAGGCGGTGGATGTGGTCTTATTGGAGAGCGTTGACGGCCGGCCCCATCTGGAGCAGGTGCGCCCGGTCTTGAAGGCCCATAAACCCGTGTTCATCGACAAACCGGTGGCGGCCTCCTTGCGGGATGTGCTGGAGATTGACCGGTTGGCGCGCGAAAACAGGGTTCCCTGGTTCAGCTCTTCCGCCTATCGCTTTTACGAAAGCATGGTGGAGGTGAAGAACGCGAAGGTCGGCGAGGTTCGTGGCGCGATTTCCTACGGCCCGTGCGAGTTGGAACCACATCATCCCGATTTCTTCTGGTATGGCATTCATCCCACGGAGGCCTTGTTCACGGTGATGGGCGGTGGTTGCGAATCCGTGGTCCGCACCTCGACTTCGGATACGGACGTGGCCACCGGGCTCTGGTCAGGCGGCAGGGTGGGGACCATGCGGGGATTGCGGAACGCCAGCACCCCGCATAAAGTCATTGTCTTTGGCACCAAATCGGTGGCCGAACAAAAAGGCGATGGCGACTACACTCCGCTGGTCCGGCAAATCATGAAATTTTTCCAGACTGGAATCGCGCCGGTTCCCAATCAAGAAACCATTGAAATTTATGCCTTTATGGAAGCGGCGGATGAGAGCAAGCGGGAGGGGGGCAAGCCGGTCAAGCTCAGCGATGTGCTGAAGCAAAATGGAGGCTCGGAGCAGCCTTGAGGCCCCCGGAGGAGCCCCGATTGCCCCTAACTCCAAGCCAATCAGGGGCATGCATTCCCCTGTGGAAAGCGCCTGCCGTTCGGGAAAGCATTAAAATGATTGCAATTCGCCAGCAAATCCTTATATTGTGGCGTCAGTTAGATAACTTGTCGATTTCAAGGCTTGGAAAATCTTCAGTTGAAAGTGTTTTTTTCAGTGATGATTTGAAACCCGATGGTCGGGAACGGTCTAGGAAGAAGCAGTCGGTCTACGAAGAAAGCAAATCATCATGAGTACTAAACTCTACGTCGGAAATCTGTCGTACAATACAACGGAAAATCAACTCCAAGACCTCTTTTCGGCGCACGGCCCCGTGACCAGCGTCGATTTGATCATGGACAAATTCAGCGGCCGCCCTCGCGGTTTCGGCTTTGTCACCATGGAATCGAAGGAAGCTGCTGAGGCCGCCGTGGCGGCCTTGAATGGCAAGAACATCGATGGCCGTGACCTGACGGTCAATGAAGCGCGTCCCCGTGAAGAACGCGCTCCCCGCTCCGGTGGTGGTGGCGGTGGCGGTTATCGTGGCGGTGGCGGCGGCGGTGACCGTGGTGGCGACCGCGGTGGCGACCGCGGTGGCGACCGTGGCGGTTCGCGTCGCGAGTACAGCCGTTAATTTTTCGGCTCATTTCACGGTGTGGGATTCGGGAAGAGTCTCACACCGTTTTTGTTTCGTTTCGGAAACTGCCTTCTGAAACGAACCAATTAAAATCGAACCAGGCAGCAAAGAAAGCAGTGGATGGAACAACATATCGAAATTGAAGGTAGAATTCTTGCAGTGCTCGCCGGAACGATGTTCCGCGTCGAACTCAATAACAAGCACCAGGTGCTGGCCCATATTTCAGGCAAAATGCGCAAGCGGTTCATCCGTTTGACCGTCGGCGATCGCGTCAAAATGGAGATGTCGCCTTATGATCTGGACAAGGCCCGGATCGTTTATCGATTGCAGTAACAGTTTTTTCCTGCCGGGAATTGCGTGTCAAATTCCACCCCGCCAGGGGACAGGTCGGCAGGCTTCAGGGGTGGCAATATAGGGGCAGACGAGAATAACGAGGCCAACTCTCGTTCAGTGGGGACACCGAGCTTTCAGACACGCTGAAACTCGCGTCGGCTAGCCAAGCTTCAAAAAGTTCTTCAGGATCGTGCGCCCGTTCTCCGTCAGGATGCTCTCCGGATGGAATTGAACGCCCCAGATCGG
>JAQGOT010000493.1 GCA_028293465.1 Pedosphaera sp.
GCCATCTGGAACTCCAGAAGGAATCCAAACAAGGCCAGCTCCGGGACCTGGTTTCACCATGAGTGCAACCACCTTGACCAAACCGGACGAAAGTTATCGCGATAAGATTCTCCGCAAATGCGCCGAAAGCGTGGAGATGAAGCAGAAATTCTTCAATGAATATGCCGGCCAGATCGAGGCGATGGCCGGGGACATGGCCCGCCGGTTTCAGCAAGGCAACAAACTCTTGGTCATGGGCAACGGCGGCAGCCTCTGCGATGCGCTGCATTTCAGCGTCGAATTCACCCACCCGATCATTGAGAAGCGTCCGGCCTTCCCTGTGATCCCGTTGATGACCGATGTGGCCACGATGACCGCCATCAGCAACGACGTTGATGCCAGCCGGGTGTTTGTCAACCAGTTGCGCTTGCACGGCCGGCCGGGCGACATGGCGCTGGCCGTGAGCACCAGCGGCAAATCGCCCAACCTGATTTACGCCCTTGAGGAAGCGCGCAAGCTGGGGATGTTGACCATCGCGTGGGCGGGCAAGGATGGCGGGCGTTTTCCACAACTGGCCGATTACTGTTTCATCGTTCCCTCCTACAGTATTCATCGGATTCAGGAGGTCCACGCAACTTTGGTGCACATTGCCTGGGACCTGATCCACATCGCGTTGGGAGCGGAGGATGTGATTTGATTTATTTATGACCACCGAGGTAATTGAAAAGGACGACATTGAACCGGTCGCGACCATCGGCTCCTGCCCGTTGCCGATCACCGACCACCAGGAGATTGTGCTCGCGCATGGCAGCGGCGGGAAGTTGACCCAGCAATTGATTCAAAGGATGGTGCTGCCCCATTTCAAAAATGAGTTGTTAAATCCCTTGCACGATGGCGCAATGTTTTCGGTGAACGGCACAAAGCTGGCCTTCAGCACCGATTCCTTCGTGGTTAATCCGATCTTTTTCCCCGGCGGCGACATTGGGGAACTGGCCATCAACGGTACCGTCAACGACCTGGCCATGTGTGGCGCCCGCCCGCTGCATCTCTCCGCCGCGTTCATCCTCGAAGAAGGCTTGCCGATGGCTGAATTCTGGCGGGTGATACAATCGATGCAACGAGCGGCCCGGGCCGCCGGCGTCAATTTGGTGACCGGCGATACGAAGGTGGTGGACCGGGGCAAAGGCGACAAAATATTCATCAACACTTCCGGCATCGGCATTGTTGAGGCAGGTGTCAACATCCATCCCCAGCGCGCGCAAGTGGGTGACAAAATCATCATCAATGGCCCGATCGCCGTCCACGGCATTGCCATCATGTCCGTGCGCGAGGGCCTTGCCTTTGAAACCGAAATTGCCAGCGATACCGCGCCGCTGAACGGCCTGGTGCAAACCATGCTCGCGGCCGCCCCGGACATCCACGTGCTCCGCGACCCGACCCGGGGCGGCATCACCAGCACGCTCAGCGAAATCGCGGAACAAGCGTGTGTCGGCATCCGCCTCGAGGAAGCCTCCATTCCCATCGGTGAGGATGTCAAAGGCGCCTGCGAAATTCTCGGCCTCGACCCGCTCTACGTCGCCAATGAAGGCAAACTGGTCGCCTTTGTCCGGCCTGACGATTCCGGCCGTGTTTTGTCAGCCATGCGTGATCACCCGCTGGGCAGGGAGGCCGCCATCATCGGCGAGGTGGTGGCCGATCATCACGGCTACGTCACAATGAAAACCCGCGTCGGCGGCAACCGCGTCGTGGATATGCTTTCCGGCGAACAGTTGCCTCGTATCTGTTGAAAGGCCTGCCGAACCGACCCGGGCGTGGGGAGGCTGGAAGGATCGCTCGCCCGCGTTCAACAAAATTTTCAGTCGCCGGACTATCCCTCTTTGGTGGTCTCTTCGCGGACCCACTGGATGGCGTGCAACATCACTTCGGTTGAGGTCTTGAGGTTGAGCTTCTCCTTGATCCGGCTCCTGAAAGAATTGATGGTCGGGATGCCCAGGTCCAGCACTTCAGCAATCTGGCGGATGGCTTTGCCTTGGCCCAGCATGCGGAAGACTTCCAACTCGCGGCCGCTGAGGGTCTCGATGGGCGATGCCGGTTGATCCGCTTGGCCACCGCTCATAAACTTGGAAAGCATGGAGGTGGCCATTTTCTCGCTCAAATGCATGTTGCCACCGAGCACTTTCCGGATCGCGGCTTTCACCGTCTTCGCCGGCTCTTGCTTCATCACGTAGCCCATCGCTCCCGCCCGCAGGGCCCGCTCGGCATACAGCAACTCGTCGTGCATCGACACGACCAGGACCGGCAGGTCTTCGTGCTGTTCCTTGATGGCCTTGATCAAATCGATGCCGCTGGCGCCGGCCAGGGAGAGATCCGCGATGACCAGGTCCGGTTTTGCTTCGCGGATGGTCCGCAACGCTTCCGCCGCGTCAGCGGCGTCGCCGCAAACCGTGAAGTCCGGTTCACGGTCGATGAGTTGCCGCAATCCTTCGCGAAACATCGTGTGATCATCGACGAGGAAAATTCTGCTCTTCACCGGTGATGGTCCCGGGCTTTCCTGAACTGTCTGGCTGGCTTTAGGAATTTCTTTGGTCATGTTCGAGCTTTCGCCGCAACTCTTGCGAAATCGTGTAAAACACGCAACTGACTTGTGTGCCCTGCCCCAACTGGCTTTTCAAGTCCAATGTAGCCCCGATGACCCGCGCGCGATAGCGCATGATCCCCAAGCCCATACCCGTGGGCTTGGCATCGGGCCAATGAAAGCCCACGCCGTTGTCCCGCACCTCAAGGACAAAGCGGTCGTCCGTCCGCGCCAGCGAAATGTCCAAATCCGTCGCTTGGCCGTGCTTCGCGGCATTGATCACAGCCTCTTGAACGATGTAATACAGATGGAGAGAAACTTCGTTCTCCATGATGGGCGGAGGATTTTCGCAAAAGAAACGGCAGCGCAAATTGAACAGGCTGGCGGTGTTCGCCGCCAATTCCTCCAGCGCGGAAACGAGCCCGTCCTCCTCCAGCCGGACCGGATACAAACCGCGGGCGGCGCCGCGCGTCTGGCTGATCGCTTCGTGGATAAGACCGCCAATCCAATCCGCCTCCGCAGATTCCGGAACGCCCTTTTCCCCCAACTGGTCGGACAAGATGTCGAGCCGATAGGCAATCGCCGCCAATTGCTGGCAGACCCCGTCATGAAGATCGTGCCCGATGCGCCTTTGCTCGCGGGTGCTGATTTCCAAAATCTCGCTTTCCAACCGCTTGCGCTCCGTGACATCGCGTGCAATGCCTTCAACCTCCGCGACTTTGCCTGCGGACGCGACCATGCGGGTGCTGATCTCCAGCCGGATGCGCTGTCCGGCGGCATTGAGGAGATTCCATTCGCCGGGCGGCAATTCCGCCCCTTTCACCACCTGGCCAAGCCATTGTTCCGCCGCACCACGCTGTTCTTCAGTCACAAATTCCACGAGGTTCCGAGACAGGATTTCCGCGCGGTTCCGCTGCAACAATTGCTCCCCGGCTTTGTTGATTGACGTGATGCGGCCCAGCAGGTCGTGGGTGAAAACCATGTCGTTCGCATTTTCGAACAGGTTTTCATAACGTTCTTTCAATGCGGCTTCCACCTGCAGTTTCTGGCGGATGATCTTGGTTTGCTTATGCACGCGCCGACGTAGAACCGCCACCCAGATGGACGCTCCCAGCACAATGAGACCCAGAATGGTGACCGCCCAAAAAAGCTTCTGCAGATTCCACCAGGGCGGCTGCTGCAGCACGAAAATATCCCCCGCCGAGCGAAGCAGGATACGGAATGATTTGGCACGCCAGTCAGCGCCCGCGTGCCAACCGCTACCCGTCTCGATCAGGCAAACTCCCGTGACCCGCACCTTGCTGCCGTTTTGCAAATAGGCAAAATCAGTGCCCGCCCCCTTGCGCTGCAAATAAGCGTGAAAAATGAAACCGCCCGACTCCAGCACTAGAAATTGTTCCCGGCTGTGTCGGGCCCGGTCCAAAACCTTGGCTTCGATTTGCACCAGGCGGCAGTCATGAACTCCCTTCAACGCTTCGTCCGCGGTAACCCGGACTGGATCCGGCACCGGGCCGGGACCGATGCCGCGAAACACGGCATCTTGCATCATGGGTGTGTATTCACCCTTCGCTGGAAAGCCCAATACCTCGACCTGCGAACCGACGGGCAAAGGTCCCGCCTGTCGGGTGGTGACATACAACCCTTCCTTTCCATCCTGAATGTACAAGGTGTCGTCATCCTGCCGATAGATCACCGTGCCTGCGACCTTGACCCGATGCCCGTATGCGCCCTGCGGGGTGAACTGCAGGAGCTTTTCCAGGGATTGCACCGGGATGGCAAACGGATCGCCAGGCGCGGGTGTCTCAATAACAAGATCTTCCGGGCGCGGAACTAAAAGCCGGATGTCAAACAACTGCCTTTGCTGGTTGAAGCGTGTGACTCCCACGCCGCGGATTCTGATCGTGCTATCCACCAGGTCGTCACTCCGCGCGAGGGGCAGTTTGCCGGCGAGCGCGGTGAACCGTCCGCCGCCGGTCGCGATCTCCAGCGAATAATATTTCGTTTGCTCGTCCAGCCGCACTGAGCGGACAATGCCGTGAATCTCAACAAACTGGCTGTCCTCCTGGCCGCTGGCCAACCGCTCGAAGGAAACCGGCTTCGGCACCGGGAAGTTTCCTGCTCCAAGGATTTTGATCTTACGTGGTGTGACCACCGGCGCGTATTCGCCGGGGTTGGTTTCCCCTTCGATCTCCACCAATTGCCCGGAGGCCAGCGCAAGATTGTTCGCCGGATCATCCAGATAAAAATAGATGCCGGCGGTGTTGTCTTGAATGAATCGGAAGAACTGGCTTTGATCGAAAAAGGTCAACACTCCCTGAATGTGGACGGGATAATGTTGCGTGGCTTGTTCCGCCGTCAATTGCCTGATCTGCTTCGCCGTCCGCAGTTCCTCCAAAGCGCGGTCTTGCGCGCGCCCGCTGAAACCTCCGGCGAAAAGCACCAACGCGAGGATGCCCGGCAGAAGGGAGGGTAAAAAATTTAGGAAATTTAGGTTCCGCGCACCGCCATGAATCTCAAGGCGCCCGGATTTCATGAGTGAGCGCGGAAGCTGCTCATCTACTCGCGGTTACCCCATTTGCCACTGCGGTGAACGTGGTGGTTTGACCCGTAATTTTTGTTTGGCTGGCTGGCGGACTCAAAATTTCCGGACCAGAACCGGCGATCTTGATCAGGGCCAAATCGTCGAAGTAAACCGAACCGCCATCGTAACCGGTCTGCGCGAAAACGACGTCGAAACGCACTTTGACGGTGCCCGCCGGTGCGGCAAAGCTGGAGGTCGTATCCGTAACCGTGGTCAGGTCGCCGATATCTATCTGGTTGGTGACTCGCAGATGAAAATAGGTGCCCGTGGCGGAGGTGTGGTCGATGGCGCTTGATCGGTAAAGCGAGAGCAGGTTGTTCCCCGCGTCTCGGAAGGACACTTCCAACCAGAATTGATTCCCGCCCCTGATATTGTCAGGAACCTGAGTCGAGGCCCAGCCGTCCGCCGACCAGACAGAACCCGAACCGGTGGTCACTTCCTGATAGATGCTGGGACGGCTTCCGCCTGCGCTGCAGAAATCGCCATAAATTTTTCCAACGAACTGGGCCGAGTGCGTGACCACATGATTTGTGCCCTGGTAAACGATGTTGTTGGTCGATTCAACGGCTGCACCCGCTCCGTTGACACAGCCGCCACCCGCCCCGGTCCACCCCCTGATGCTGCCGGTTTCAAACCCGGCGTTCAGCAAAACATTGGTGGCGGCATGTGCATTGTGGCCAGCCAAGACCATGAGTGCGAGACTGGCCGTGGCTCCGAGCATCAGGTTCGTGAACTTGGCTCGCCGGACGGTGCTTTCATTTTGCCGGTTCTGGTTGTGATTCATTATCAAGGAGCCTTTCAATTAATTGCACATCGGTTCCATGCGCTTGGAGACAACAACCATTGGTTGATTGCGCAAGGAATGTAACCCTATTTATCACATCCAGGATTTCATTCAACATTTATCTGCCACGTTTCCTTAGCTATGAATCATATTCTGTTTGACTTTGTATGTAACATTTCATATTACATCAACTAAATCATGGCAGCCACTACTTTGTACAGCTCCAACTCTCCCTCAACCAGAGCACCCATCATGGAGAACCCACAACCCCACCTGTCGACGTCATCGTCCGGCGGCTCCCCCCACCCACTGAACCGTGTTCCGCTCACAAGCACCGGTCAGCGTTGTTGGCCAGCGAGCATTTGTAAAATCATTCTTGCTTCGGCTGTGACCTGGCTCGGGGTGTTCAATATTCCGGCCCAAGCTCCGCCGAATGCTGATCGGCAAGCCGAGGCGCTCCTCTCGCAAATGACACTGGAGGAGAAAATCGGTCAGATGACGCAGGTGGATATGAATGCGCTCACCAACAAGAGTGACATTCAAAAGTACGGCCTCGGCTCCATGTTGAGCGGTGGAAACTCCTGCCCGCCGGAAATCACGGCGCGGGGTTGGCTCAAGGCTTGTGAAGAATATCAATCATGGGCGTTGAAGACGCGTTTGAAAATTCCGCTCCTCTATGGCATCGACGCGGTTCACGGCCATAACAAGGTGGATGGGGCCGTGGTTTTCCCCCACAATATCGGACTCGGCGCCACGCATAATCCCGGGTTGGTGGAACAGGCCGAACGTGTAACGGCCTCCGAAATCGCGGGTACCGGCATCCGTTGGGCTTTCGCCCCGTGCATTGCGGTGGCACGACATGAGAGCTGGGGACGCACGTACGAGAGTTTTGGCGACTCTCCCGACCTGGTTTCGAAAATGGGAGCGGCGGCGGTGCGCGGATTACAAGGAAAGGCCTTGAGTGCGGAGCCGGCGACCGTGCTCGCCTGCGCCAAACATTTCCTGGCTGATGGCGGCACGCAAAATGGCGTTGACCAAGGGGACACCCAATGCGACGAAGCCACCCTGCGGAAAGTGTATCTACCGCCCTATCTCGCAACCATCAAGGCGGGCGTCGGCTCGATCATGGTTTCCTACAACAGTTGGAACGGC
>JAQGOT010000524.1 GCA_028293465.1 Pedosphaera sp.
GACCCGGTAGTTTGCCTGGCTCGAACCAACACCGCCGCATCTTTGAAACCCCGAAAGCTCAAGGGTGCGGTGGCTTTTGGACAAATGACATCGGCTTACCGATAGACCCGTTTCCAAGTCCTCAACAACCCGTTATTCTCGAACGTTAGTCGAAGATACTCATCCCGTGGCGGTGGACTGATCGCCTGCCCCACACCTACCCCGAGGCCGCCTGTGTGGAATCCTGTCCCAACGCCAAAGCCGACACGGCTTTGAGCCCCGCGCCCAGCCAACCATTCCGCAACGGTGGTGCCATCCGCCAGCTTGGTCACCACCAGCGGCGGCCCCAATTCCAGAACGGCTTGGTCATAAGAAAAGTTTCCCACCCGACTGTCCCAATCCGCTTTCGGCGTGGAGGCACAGCCAACCCAAACCATGCACAGCAGGATGGGCAGCAAAACCCGCGTGGTGATTCTGAACAGGTTCAATTTCATGGCACAGACTAGCATGGCGTCGGCCTTCGTGCCATGCAAAGCAACCATCACCGCTTCGGTGGGTTGAACCCGAAATCAAAACTCCCGGTCTTTGATGATGCCCGGTTGCGGTATCGCGTACTTCCCATCTGCGCCCGCCAGCAATGGCGCCGCGGAACTCATCGTTAACTTGTCCACGCCCGGCGCAAACTCGTGCTTGCTGTTAAGAATATCGTCCCACGTAACCACCTGCCCCGTGTGCGCCGCCATCCGGCCCATCGAGGTCGCCAGGCTGGCCTCCACCCCGCGCTTCACTTCATTATACGGCTTGTTGTTCCGCACGGCATCAATCAGATCGTCCCATTCCACCTGATAGGGATTCGGTTCCGGTTGCGGAAAAGCCCAGATCTTGCTGGCCCTCCCGCAGTCGTAAGCTTTGTACGTGGCGCTCTTCGCCGGCATGTGCCCCGACAACGAAACAATCGCCGAGCCTTTGCTGCCGATGGCGCGCGTGGAATGCTCCTCGCGGCAGCCACTCTCCGTCCGGCCGTCCATGTAAAATTTGGTGCCATCCGCGAACGTATATTCCACCGAGTAAGTGTCGAAGTTCTGATCGACCGCTGCGCCCCGGTAATGCCTGCCGCCCAAAGCATGGGCTTTCACCGGCCACGCATCCTTCATCCAGCAAGCCTCATCAACGTTGTGGATGTAGAAGTCGCTGTAGAGACCGCCGCTCGCCCACAAAAAGGAATGGAAGTTCCTGATCTGATACATCAAGTCGCTCATCTCCCCGGTGTTCCGCTCCGCAAAACAGGCCGCCACCGCCCCGTGCATCCGGTACGCCTGCAACAGCACGAGGTCACCAATCTCCCCGGCCTTGATGTGGTCGAAAAGTCCCTGCCGCGCTTTGCAATGACGACACATCAATCCCACCCCGACTTTCAAATTCTTCTTTTGCGCTTCCTCGCCCAGCTTGAACATCCTCCGGCTCGTCGGCCCGTCCACCGTCACCGGCTTCTCCATGAACACATTGATTCCCTTTTCAATGGCATACGTGAAATGAACCCACCGGAATGCCGGCGGCGTCGCAAAGATCGCCACGTCCCCCGGTCGCAAACAATCCATCGCCTTCTTGTAGGCGTCAAAACCGATGAATCTCCGTTCCGGCGGCACCTCCACCTGGTTCGGATGCGCCGTCATCAAACTCTCATGGCTGGTCTTCATCCGGTCCTCGAAGACATCCGCCATCGCCACCAGCTTGATCGGGCCGTTCTGAACCGACAAAGCATTGTCCGCGGCGCCAGAACCACGCCCACCACAGCCAATCAACGCAACTTGAATGGTATTATTTTCCGCGGCATGGACATGCGGCAGGATGACTCCCGCCAGCGCCGAAACGGCGGCGATCCGGCCGGTGTTCTTCAGAAATTCACGACGTGTGGAAAAGGAATCTGCATTTGGGTTCATGCCCGCATTTTCCCCCTTTTCCCAAAAATGGCAACCCACAATTTTGATGACTTTACAAAAACTAAATCATCCACCACATTTTCGTTCCTGCTCTTGGATTTGTCTGGATCCGCCTTTGTCATTCCCCCCTTCGCCGTGCGCAAGCACCTTGGATTCGCCTGGATTCACCGCGACCGCGTCAATTCCAAGGACCGCGAGCCGTCACTGGCTCGCAGCAACCCGGAACCGCAAGGTGCTCCCAAAACCCGCAATCCCGGCCCACCACCGCGCTCGCCCTTCCAATCTGATAATTTCGAATCTGAAAATTTGATAATCCTCCCCGAATTAACCTGGATTAACTTGGATTTGCCTGGATTCACCGCGATTCACCCTCGTAGGAGTCGAGACTCTAACCCTTCCCCAGCTCCAGCGGAGCGACATGTATATAGCCCGCCCGACCGCTGGCCCCCAAGCCCCGTAGGCGGCGACACAACCCCTTCCCAATTTGATGATCTTCAAGTCTGAAAATTTGATAATCATTCCTTGGATTAACTTGGATTTACCTTGATTCCAAACCTTAGCCGTGCGCAAGCACCCGCACGCCAGTTCACCCCGAGGGCCTTTACTCGGGGCACCTTTGCGCCTTCGCTCAGAATCCGCCTTTCGAACTTCGTCATTTGAAATTCGAACTCTGCAAGATGTCAAAGAGCCACTGACCCGCCTGTCCCACCCCCGCACTTCGCCCTCCGCGTTTTCAACCATCTGTGTCATCCGTGCCATCTGTGGCCAAAAATCCGCAAACTCCAGCCCCCGCTTTCCCAAAGTTCAGTCACCCGCCCACCCGCGCATCCCACCGATGACCTCCGATTAGGATTTGATGGCCGTGTGCTAACACCTTTCGTCATTCGAGCTTCGTCATTCGTCATTTCCAAAAGGCGGCCGTGTGCTAACCCTTTGGCCATTGGGCCTAAATATTGAGCACGCCGCCAGGTCCGACGCCACCCTCTCCGCTGGTGCCCGTCCGGAAGGACTCGGGGACCACGATTCGCGCAGCGAACGTCCTTCCTCGGGAAACTAATTCGTGGCGGGCTTGGGAAGCCACTGGGGCTGGGGGTGAGGTGTCGATTCCTTCCCCAATTCCGCACTCCGCATTTCCCAAAGGTGGCCGTGTGCTAACACTCAGAGCCCCCGCGGCCATGCCCCATTCCAGCGGGCCGGCGGCGGCAGGCCCGCCGCCGTGCGCTAGCGCTGCGCCTCCAAGAAGCGCGCATTGCGTGCATCCTGCTCGGCATAAATCTCTTTCTTGTACGCCTCCTCATCCTCCGCCTGCTTCTTCCACATCGCCTGCTTTTCCTCCTCCGTGAGCTCGCTCTCGGGCCGCTCCACCTTGAACTCCGGCCCACACATGTGCTGGCCCAGGATGGTGAGCTTCTCCTTGTTCCCCTTGGTCCGGTCCAGCGCCAGCTCCTTGGCACATACCTCGTCCAGTTTCTTGACCAGTTCCCCC
>JAQGOT010000547.1 GCA_028293465.1 Pedosphaera sp.
TTGGGCGAGCCTTGCCGGGAGATTGTGGAGCTGCGTTATTTCGGGGACCTGAGTTATGAGGAGTTGAGCCGGGCGCTGGAGTTGAACCCAAAGACGGTGAGCTCGCGGCTGAGCAAATGCCTGGATCGGCTGGAAAGTATCGCACGGGCGGTTTTTTCCGGGGAGAAATTCACCGTAACTCCGTCTAATCATTAGATCGGTATGCCTACAGAACCGGAACGCGACATAGAAAAGACGTTGAAAGCCTACGCGGAGAAGCGTCGGGAGCAGTCTGGCGCACCGCTGGAACTGCATGCGGCCACGCGGCGGTTGCTCCAGGGGGAAGCGGCCCGGTTGGGTGCGGAGCCGCCCCTGCGACCGATTTCTTGGTGGGGGTTTTTGAGTGCACTGCGGCCGAGTTTTGCGTCGATTAGCATTTTCGTGGTGCTGGGTTGCGTGTGTGTCTCGATGCTGCTGCCCGCGCTCAGCAAGGCGAAGCGGAAGTCGGCGCGGACGATGGCGGCGGCTGCGAGCCATGGGCTGGATTCTGTCTCTGCGGACAAGCTGACGGTTTCGAATGTGGGCGAGCTTGCTTACTCGCCGTTACCCCAACCAGTGGATCGCGTCCAGAGGGAGGTCGCGGGGGAGAGGAAAACAGGGGTGTTGGCCAAAGACTTGGCCGAGAGAAGCCTGGGGATTAAGCCTGATACTGGTTCGCTGCAGGATGAAATGATGAAGAATAAGGCCGATGGTTATACTGCGATGCCGGCAGCACCGGCACCTTCGGAGGTCGCCGCCCGGCGGTATCGGAGCGAGGAATCCGACTTGGGAGCGAAAGCGGAGACTGCGGCGGGGTTGCCGCAGGTCAAGACGTTGAATGGGGGGATCGACTCGACTACGCCGCGGTTGGATATCGGGTGGGACGTGAACACCGCGGGGTTGGTGGGTGCGCTTGGGGTTGCTTCCAAACAAGGTCCGGGTGAGGCGGGAATTGGGAGCAATGTGGCTTGGGGCGCTGTTGTGGCGCAGAATGCTCCAGCGCCGGTTTCAAGTGCCTTCAACGATGCAGAGGCATTGAACTTGAGCAACGCGGCCGGGTCGGCCGGTTCGGCGACCCAACAATTCACACGGGTGCAAAATGGGGCGTCAAACCAGAATGCCTCCGGGGGCGCGGGTTATGATAACGCGCTCCTCAACTCGTTCCGGGTGGAACAGAAGGGGGATCAAATGCGGATTATTGACGCCGATGGTTCGTCGTATTCCGGCTTTTTGCAAAACGCTGACAGTGTCAAGCGGCGGCAGTCGGGCGACTTTGACCAATCGGTGGCTGCAAACAACTTGAAGCAGCAGGTTACGAATACGCTCAAGCTCACGGAGGCAGCAAAGGCCACCAACGCCGAACCGGCGGTGAATCAGAATTATTTTTTCCGGGTCACCGGCGTGAACCGCAGTTTGAACCAGTCGGTGTTGTTCAGCGGGACTCTGGCCACGGAAGGGAAGGCGGAACGCGGCCCGCGGATAAATTTTCAGGGTGCGCCAGGGGATAGCCCTTCGAGCGGGTTGCCGGGTGGGTTTTCTTTGCCTTGGTCCCAGACTCAGGTCCGTGGCCAGGCACTCATCGGGGGCTCTAATGTGATCGAAGTAAACGCGGCACCCAGCGGGCGGTAGGATGTGAAGGACCTTAAAGATTCGCACCGCCAGGGCTCTGGTTCAGGCCGAGCCAGTAGCCATCGATCATTTTGACCATTTCGATCAACGTATGGATGCCGACCGGCTTGACCAGATAGGAGTTTGCGCCGGCTTCATAGGCGCGTCGGATGTCTTCTTCCTGGTTGGAGGCGGTGAAGATGATCACCGGCAGGTACTTCAGCGGAGGCTCGCTGCGAATCCAAGCGAGCACATCGAATCCGCTCTTGCGCGGCATCTTGAGATCCAGCAGCACGAGAGCGGGCAACGGGTAGCGCTCGCGATCGGAATAAGCACCCGCGCCGTTCAGATAGGCGATGGCCGTTTCTCCATCACCGACGGAATGCAACTGGAAGGAGACCTCGGCTTTACGACAGGCCTGTTGCATGAGCAAGGTGTCGCCGGGATCATCATCAACATGGAGAATATGCGGAGCAGCGGCACTCATGTGAGCTCCGGAACTGTGGGCAATTCCACCCAAAAGCCACCACCGGTGGCTTCGTGCAATGCTCCCGTGTTCTCGAACCACTGCCGGCTCGCATGGTCCCCCTTGCCATCGGGTTGGAACGATTGGCCGTCGAATTTCAGTGCGAAGTCAAAACGCGTAAACTGCAGCGGCAGCGGAATTCGTCTTCCATCGGACGCGGCATACGCCAACATATTTGCTGTGAATCTGCCCAAACCCATAAAATCGCCGCCAATGGCGGAATTTCCCTTCGACCTTGTTGCCGGGGAGAAACTCACTTTCTTCTTCCAGCCTTAAAGAGAACGAAACAAAGCGCAATAGGTTCAACGCCCCACTTCAGGCAATCGGCTTTCGGAGGAGTTTTTGGAAGCTCATCAACCGCCAAGCGTTTCCTTGAAAAACATCCAATACGCAATCATGCCCCGCACGATTTCGACAAGTTCACCCAACTCCACCGGTTTGATGAGATACGAGTTGGCGCCAAGCTCGTAGGCGCGGTTGATCTCCGGGATGTGATTTGAAGCCGTCAGCACCACCACGACCAGATTTTCGAGTGACGATTGGCTGCGAATCCAAGTCAGCACCTCCAACCCGTGCATGCGTGGCATTTTCAAATCCAAGAGGACCAAGGCGGGCCATGGATGGCGCTCACGATCGGAATAAACACCCTGCCCGCTCAAATAGGCGCTGGCCTTTTCAGGGTCGTTGACCACCTGCACATCAAAGGCCAACTTGGCGCAGCGCAAAGCGTGTTTCAGCAGCAGCACATCATTATCATCATCATCAACGTAAAGAATCGTCGGGATATTACTCATTCATTCTTTTGCGACTGCCGGCAACTCCAGCCAAAATCGGCTGCCTTCACCGAGCCTTGATTCCACTCCCGCCCGCCCGCCCATGCGTTCCACACCCTTGCGCACCAGCGCCAGACCAATACCGGTTCCAATATAGACATCCTCGAGTTGAAGCCGTTCGAAAACGCGAAAAATGCGCTCGTGATGCTCAGGCTCGATGCCCACGCCGTTATCCTCCACCCAGATCCGGATGAACGGGGGCCCGGTCTGCTCCGCCCGGACTCGAATCCGGGGTGTTACGCCAGGGGCCACAAAGGTGAGCGCGTTTCGCAGCACTTGAGCGAGGATTTCGCCTAAGACTGCCGGATCAGCCTGAACTTCCGGCAGGGACTGCTCCACCTGCAACACTGCGTGTTTGGCCTTGATCTCCTCCGCCAGGCGGTTCCGCACAACTTCGATTTCCCAGGCCAAATTGACTCGGGAAGGTGATAAGGGTGTGTGCGCCAACCGTCCATAAGCGAGCAAATCCTGGATCAGCCTGTCCATCCGGCTGGCCGCAATGGAAATTCGCTGGGCGTAATCCTCGCCTTTCTCATCCAGCTTGGGCGAGTGATCGTTTAAAAGAATGCTGGTGAAACCTTGCATCGCCCGCAAAGGTGCCCGCAAATCATGCGCCACGTGGTAGAGAACGCCTTCCAAAGCTTGAATGCTCTCCTGCAACCTCGCCGTACGCTCCGTGACGCGCTTTTCCAATTCGGCCGCGTGCCGGCTGATCTGGGCCTTCGCCACCCCCAACTTTTGTTCAATCTCTTTGTGCCTGGTGACATCCACGGTGATCCCGTCGAACCGTATCGGCTTTCCGGCCGCATCATAGAAAGCCCGACCGATGGCCCGGATCCAGCGCATCCTGCCGTCCAACGTCATCGTGCGGAAATCGTTATCGTAACTCTTGTGTTCGGCAATGGAGTTCTCGACCGTCTGGCGCGTGCGTTCCCGGTCCTCGGGATGGATCTGATCGTAAAAGACTTGAATGGTCACCTCGGTATCCGGCGGCAGTCCGAAATGCTCCTTGCATTTGGGGTTCCAAACCAGCTTGTCAAAAGGTAGATCGCAATACCACAAACCGATCTCGGTCAACTGAGTCACCATGTCCAACCGCTCGCGGCTTACCCGCAACGCCGCTTCGGCCTGTTTGCGCTCAGTGATGTCACGCGCAATCTTGGAAGCGCCGACAATGTTGCCGGATGCATTTCTAATCGGGGAAATCGTCAGCGACACCTCCACCTCGCGCCCGCCCTTCGCTATCCGGACTGTCTCAAAATGCTTCACGCACTCGCCGCGCCGCAGCTGCGCCATAATCCCTGACTCCTCCTCCCGACGATCCGGCGGTAGCAACATCAAT
>JAQGOT010000550.1 GCA_028293465.1 Pedosphaera sp.
CTGCTGAGGTCGAGCACCGCCAGTCCCAGAGCGCCGCGCGTTTGGTTCGCAAGTTCGCGCAAATGGGCCTCGGTCTTGGTTCGCATCAAATTTGCGCCATCGTGTGCTGTCATAAGCCGTGTGTTCAAGAACGCCCGTTACGAAAAGGATGAAAGCAGTGGCCAGATAATCACCCGTTCATTCCATCTGAGCCGCCGCTTGAAATGACAGGTTCAGGGCTGATTTGCGAGCAAAAATGATGGCGAACCGGAAGGCCTCCTCAGTCAGGGAGGCTGAGCCTATGCCGGGGGGCGAGAGAGTTGAATTTGCTCAAGAGCGGGCTTCGATGTTTTGCTCGCCAGCACCAGCAGCAAAAGGCCCAGGATTGCGGCTGCGCCACCCGTTATGATGATGCCGAAAGCGAGCCGTTCATCGGGGGAAGCTGGTCGGACTGGCGGTTCCGCGGTTTGGACGATTTCCGCCGAGAGCGAAAGCGGGGACACGGCTTCCAGCGAGTCGGTATCCAGCCTGGTCCTCAAGACCTCCCGCTCTTCCTCGAGGCTTTGCACTTTCTGAAGCACCGCCAGGTAAACCGGATTGTTGGTGGAGAATTCGTTCACATTGGTGCTGGCGTGCAGCAATTCCCGGTTCAACTTATCGAGCAGGGACTTGCGCAAGGCGAGATCCGCTTCCCGCTCGATCATCACGCCCCCGATGACCTGGGTCAACCGTTTATCGAGTTCCTGGACCATAATGGTGGCATATTTCATCTCCGGGGTATCGGGACCGCGCGTGGTCTTGGCTTCGGTCAGTTGACGCTCGGCGGCTTCCAACTGTTCCAAGGAGCTGCTGAGGGTGGAATTCGTGACCATACCGGGAAGGGCCAGCCTCAGTTGCTCCGGTTTAAGCGTCTTGAGCGAAGCGAGCGCACTCTGCTGCTTGACGTAATCCGTCTCTAGTTCGACCCGCTTGGTCTGCATTGCTTCGAGGCTGTCGGGGTCGTAAAAAGAATTGGTGCTGGCCGCGCGGGCTTTTTGGATGTCGAGGACCACTTGTGCGAGACGCTCGCGCGCTTCACTCACTTTCTTCCCTTGTTCCTGCCATTGTGTTTGCATGGCCACGATCTTGTCGCTGCTGGCATCGTGCCTTCTCGATTGGCGATAATCGCGATACAGACGGGCAATCTCATTGGCGATCGAGGCCGTTTCGGCTGCGTCATCACTCGTGACCTCCACTTCAAGCACACTGGTGTGGGGAACTGTCCCGATACGGGTCTTGGTGTGCAAGAGGACCAAAGCCTCATTCGTGCTTAACGGCGCGCCCTGCTGAGACCGCTTACCCCAACTCGCCCGCAGATCAAGGTTCTTGATAACCTGGCTCAAAAAGTCATCGGATCGCATGAAATCATATTCCGCAACGATGAAAGGGGTCTCAAATGAGGCCGCTGAGTGCGCTCCGGACTTCTCCGTCTGGACCCAGCCACGCCTTGACACCTGAACCTTGGCGGCGGATCGATAAACCCGCGGGCTGAGGAATTGGTACGCAAACCCAATGGTCAGTAACGCGACTCCGCCGATCAAAATCAGTTTGGCCGGATATTTCAGTTTTGCTTTTAGTTCAGGCTTCATGCCGGATGTGACGCAATTTTGCTTGGCTCGACCGAATAAGCAATAGCAGACCCGCTATTACAAATATCATGCCGAGAACGGTTGGGATCAGGACAGGAGCCGAGTTGCGCGGCGCAGGATGCAGCGGCGGTTCAGCACGGCTGACAATGTCAACCGGACTCAGCTTGGGAACATCCGGTTGCAGCTCGAGGTTCTTGCGCAGTGCTTCACGAGCTTGTTCCAACCCTTCCAGATGGCCCTTCGCATCGAGGTAGGGGCGCAGCTTGGCGGCCTTGGTCTGAGCGTTCCTTTTCTCCGCTGCATTTTTGCTTGCCGCATTTTCCACCACCGCCTTCAAGGAGGCTAGCCGCAGTTCCAAGCCCGCCAAAATTCCTTCCGTCCGCCCATCGATCTTCCGGCTCAAGTCTGCGATGGAGGCTTGGGCACGGATCACCTCAGGATGTTGCTCGCCGTGATCGACTTGCAATCCGGCCAGTTCCACCTGGCTTTTGTTCAATTCATTCAACAGTGAACTCATCACCTGGTCAGGAACGACGGTCGGCAAGGTGTTGACAAGCTGTCTGTGATCCAGCGCTTTGAGGGCTGCTATTACATGCTCCCATTTGACACACTCAGCCTGGTTCTCGATGACCAGTTTGGCATATTCTGAACTGTCGGCGGAAGCTGCCGGGGTGGAGTCTGATGGCCCGAGTCCGTCGAGACCCAGGTTCGTCCGGAGTTGCCAGGTTTCGTTCTGCGCCGCTTTTATTTTCGACTGCAACTCCTCCAATTGCGCCTGAGCGGCATTGGTGCGTGCCGCATGGAGTTCGCGCCATTGGTCCTGGCGATGGTTGAAATAAGCGTCCGCAATCCCGTTGGCGATTTTAGCGGCCAAGACCTGATCATCCCAGCTCACGATGATATTAATGAGATTCGTGCCACCCGGTTGGGTGAGCAACTCAAGCGATTGCTTGAGTTGTCTGCGGCTCTCGGAGGTCCTGAGCGGCTCGGGCCTTTTCAAGTTCTTCGCCAAACTTGTGTTGAGACCGAGGGCAGCGATGGTCTGATCAAGAACCATTTCGGATTGCATTATTTCGAACTCGGTTTGCGTAAAATAAGAGCCCAGGGGTGCGGTATTGGTGAATGCTTCGTGAGCAGCAACCCAGTTGATCTGAACCAAGGCTCTGGCATGGTATCGTTCCGGTGCCATCAGGAAAAGAACCCAGGCACGGACGGCCAGGCACAAAAACACCCCACCGGTAACCAGCAGGATGCGGGCTGGAATGGTCGATTTAGGCCTCATGGAATCTGATTAACGTGTCCTTTGACAGTCCCGTTGCGTTCTTGTTCAGATATAAAGACTTCCACGTTCCACGTTCCAACCCTTTCCACGGAAATGGGCCTGTGTTGGGCCTGTGTGCATCCGTTTTTGAAAGCAAATACTTGTCACCGGAAAGCGTGCTTTATAGGCTGAGGTGTTTCAAAAACAACTGAACCTAAGCATGACCAAACGTACTCTAAACAGGCGTGATTTTTTGCGAGGCACAACCTTTGCGGCAGCCGGACTTTGGTTCGGCACCCGTAGCTCATGGGGCAAGGGGCAATCGCCAAACGACAAATTGAACATCGGCATCATCGGCACCGCCAACCGCGCCGCCGACAATATCGCCGGGGTTGCGAGCCAGAACATCGTCGCGTTATGCGACATCGACGAGAACTATCTTGGCGCGGCCGGTCAGCGGTTCCCCGAAGCGAAAAAGTACAACGATTTTCGAAAACTGCTCGATCAGAAGAATATCGATGCCGTGGTGATCAGTACGGCAGACCATACCCACGCCGTGGCGACCGTCGCCGCATTGAATTCGGGCCGGCATGTGTATTGTGAGAAACCTTTGGCCCATACGGTTGCCGAAGCCCGCATGGTGGCCCAAGTGGCCGCGAAATGCAAACGGGCCACGCAGATGGGGACCCAGATTCATGCCGGCAAAAACTACCGGCGGGTGGTCGAGTTGGTTCAGTCCGGGGCCATCGGCACGGTGACCGAATGCCATGTCTGGTGCGAAAAAAGTTGGTCCGGCGGAGCGCGCCCACCGGAAAAATCGCCGCTGCCTCCTCATCTGCACTGGGACCTATGGTTGGGGCCGGCGCCGGAGCGGCCTTATCATGCCGACTACCTACCCAAGGAATGGCGACGATGGTGGGATTTCGGCAACGGCACGTTGGGAGATATGGGATGTCACTACCTTGATCTTGCACAATGGGCTTTGAGGCTGAGCCATCCCCTGGCGATTGAGGCCGAAGGGCCTCCGGTTCACAAGGAGACCACCCCTGCATGGCTGATCGTTCGTTACGAATATCCCGTTGAGAATCGCACGTCCCCGCTACGGATTACCTGGTACGATGGCGGCAAACGTCCTGCTCTGGTTGCGGAAGGCAAGTTGCCGAATTGGCGGAATGGGGTGCTTTTCGTCGGCGAGAAGGGGCTGTTGCTGGCTGATTACAACCACCACAGACTGTTGCCCGAATCCAAATTTGACGGCTTTGTTGCACCGGCACAGTTCATTCCTGATTCCATTGGCCATCATGAGGAATGGATTCAGGCCTGCAAAACCGGCGGCCCAACCACCTGCAACTTTGATTACGCCGGCAGGCTGTCGGAAGCAGTCCTGCTCGGCAACGTCGCGTACCGCATCGGCACGAAGCTGGAATGGGATGCCGCCGCGTTCAAGGTCAAGAACTGCAAGGAGGCGATGGATTTTGTGCACCGTGATTATCGCAAAGGCTGGACAGTATGAGCCAACCGTAAGCGAGTGAGGCCGTAAAATCCGATCGTTTCGGGCATGGCAACGGAATGACCGCTCGGGCTGGGAAACCGATTGCGAGACATTTTGGAATCTCATTGCTTCCTGGCCGATTCCAGCTTATCATCCTTTCGAGTCTGGTTTTTCCTTTGTTCAAGTCGTGCAGCCCGTGTTCCATGCTTTCCGGGCTGAAAGCCGAAGATCGGTTCAGAGATCCGCCATGAATACGATGAAGGTTTTACTACAGCACAAAATGTCCCTGCAATATCTCAAGGAGAATTTCGATTGGACCCTCAGCAGCGACGAAGCCGTAAACTTTGGTACTTCGCTCCGAGCCCTAGATTTTTGCCAATGCCACAATCTCCCGGAAACTCAGGTCATTCTAAAGTTCGCCGACCCCCGCTATGATATCGTCCTGCAGGCACCGGCGACTCACAGAGGTCACCAAAGCGGCTCCGCGTAAGTAAGTCTGAGATTTCAGCCTTCCCGCGGCATCAGCTCTGGGGTCTTTACCGGAGAGTCTCCCACTAAAAATAACTCCCAGATGTGGCATATTTAGGAGGCTGTTATTGGAGATCAATGCCATGAGTATTATCGCAGAGCAGCGGAAGAAACCACGACAGCGAGCCGGGCTTTCTGCTGGATCGCAGAGTGACCGTGCCACGGTTATGATCGAGGGCCGACAGGTGTCGGTCAGCCACTTGGATAAGGTGTTGTATCCCAAGGCAGGTTTTACCAAGGGGCAGGTTATTGATTACTATATCCGCATTGCCCCGGTGCTTTTGCCCCATCTCCGGGAGCGTCCGCTCACGCTAAAGCGATATCCCAATGGTGTGGAGGCCCCCTTTTTCTATGAGAAACATTGCCCGGCATATCGACCCGAGTGGGTGGAGACGGCCACCGTCTGGAGCAAGGAAAATGCAGAGGAAATCAGCTTCTGCGTCGTGAACGACGTCGCCGCGCTCGTTTGGGCTGCCAACCTCGGCGACTTGGAATTGCACACTTCCCTGGCCAGGAGAACGAACATTGAGTGCCCGACCATGGTCGTTTTTGACCTCGATCCGGGAGCGCCCGCGGACATTGTGCAATGTGCCCAGGTGGGGCTTTGGTTGCGAGCGATGCTTGAACAAACCAGCTTACAAAATTTCGTCAAGACCTCGGGGTCAAAAGGGCTTCAGGTCTGTGTGCCCCTGAACACTCCCACGACCTACGAGATCACGAAGGCATTTGCCCGAAAATTGGCTGAGGCGCTTGAGGAAAAGCATCCCGGACAGGTGGTTTCCAAGATGCGCAAGGATCTGCGCAAGGGGAAGGTGCTCGTGGATTGGAGCCAAAATGACACCCACAAGACCACCATCTGTGTTTATTCATTGCGCGCGAGAGACCTGCCGACGGTTTCAACCCCGGTCACCTGGCGGGAGGTTGAAAACGCGTTGAAGAGAGGGGAAGCCGAAAAATTATCGTTTCTGCCGGACCAGGTTTTGAAGCGCGTGCAAAAGCAAGGCGACCTTTTCGCCCCGGTGCTCACCACCAAGCAAAAGCTACCGGCCATTTAATGAACCATGCATCCGGCACCTGATAATCGAGGTGCCAAAACAATTAACTATCAACCCAACTGAAAATGCCATGCGACCGATCTGGAAAGGAACAATTAGTTTCAGCCTGATTACCATTCCCATTGCGCTGTACCCCGCTTCACGCCGGGAGGAATTAAGTTTCCGGATGTTGCGCGCGTCGGATTTGAGCCCCGTGAACTACAAACGCGTGGCCGCAACCGACGGACAAGAGGTGCCATGGGAGCAAATTGTCAAAGGTTACGAATACGACCAAGGGAAGTATGTCGTGCTCAAGGATGAGGATTTTCGCCGGGTGGATGTCGAAGCCACACAGGCCATCGACATCATCGATTTCGTGCGCCTCGAGGAAATCAACCCGATCTACTTCGACAAGCCTTATTATCTCGTGCCTCAGAAAGCGGGTGCCAAGGCGTATGCCCTGCTGCGCGATGCCTTAAAACGGACCGGGCGGGTGGGCATTGCGAAAGTGGTCATCAAGACCCGGCAACATCTGGCGGCCATCAAGCCGCAGAACAACGCGCTGGTACTCGAACTCATGCATTTCGCGGATGAATTGGTCAAGCCCACCAATCTTAAAATTCCCGGCAGCCTCGATGTGGGCACCCGTGAATTGGAAATGGCAACCGACCTCGTCGAGCGAATGACCGATGAATGGAATCCCGAGAAATACACCGACGATTATCGTTCCGCGTTGCTAAATCTGATTAATGAAAAGGTGGAGCACGGCGGACGCACACCACCTGACTCCGGCCAAAAGAAAAAGAAACCGGCCAACGTCATCGATTTGGTTTCGGTCTTGCAGGAGAGCTTGGATCAAACCCACGGTGCGGCGGCAACCGGCAAGGGTGCCAAATCCGCGAGTCGCAAACACAAACGAAAGGAAGCGGCTTGAGCGGGAATCAGGAGAGCAGGTCGCGCGTGATTGTAATGTCATGGGATTGAACCGATATCAAGCCAAACGCAATTTCGAGCGCACCACCGAGCCGGCAGGGAAAGAGAGCCGGTCGAGGATGAAAGGCCGAGACCCGCTGTTCGTCGTGCAAAAGCACGCGGCCCGCCGGTTGCACTACGATTTTCGGTTAGAGATGGAAGGTGTTTTGAAATCCTGGGCCGTTCCGCGAGGATTTCCGATGCGCAAGGGAGAGGGACGATTGGCGGTGCAGGTCGAGGATCATCCGCTCGACTATGCGGATTTCGAAGGAAATATCGCCGCCGGAAATTACGGTGCCGGGACAGTCATGGTATGGGACCGCGGGGTTTACCAGGTTCGCAATGGTGAGCCGCTGGAAGCGCTAAAAGCGGGAAAAATTCAATTAACCTTGGCGGGAGAGAAACTGAAAGGCGATTGGACTCTGGTAAGAATGCGTGGCTCGGGCAAGGACGAGAAAGCGCAATGGCTGTTGCTCAAGAGCGGTCGCAATTCGCCGCCCATTTCAGCCCGAGCTGAGAATAAGTCGGTGCTGACTCAACGAACATTGGAGGACATCGCGGCGGCGGAGAGCCCGGATCGGAAAGGAAAGCGTTCGGCCCAAACCTCGCGAGCGGTGGCCGCGCCAAAAGGTCGAGCGCCCAAACCAAAACTGCCCGCGAATACACGAGCGCTGCCCAAGGCCAAGCCTGGTTTTATCCCGCCGATGAAATGCGAACTGGTCAGGAAACTACCCGAAGGGCGGGAGTGGATTTACGAAATCAAGTTTGATGGTGTTCGCGCGCTCCCCATCAAGTCAGAGCGCAAGCTGGCGCTGATGTCGCGCAACGCAAAGGAGTTGGGGGCGAAATATCCTGAAGTGGCCGAAGCCCTGGCGAAGCTGCCCTGTCGGGAGGCGGTATTGGATGGAGAGATTGTGGCCATTGATGCGCAAGGCCGCTCCTCTTTTCAAATGTTGCAAGCCTACAACATGGTGGGTCGCGCCAAACCAGTCATCCTTTATTATGCTTTCGATTTGCTGAACCTGGAAGGCCGGGATCTGACGGGTTTGCCGCTGGTGAAAAGGAAAGAGATGTTAAAGGCGTTGCTTGCCTCGGGCCCGGAAAGCATCCGGTTTTCCGCCAACATCGAAGCAGACTCCCCGGCGCGGGTCGTCAAGGAGATGAAAGCGCGCGGGTTGGAAGGGTTGGTTGCCA
>JAQGOT010000571.1 GCA_028293465.1 Pedosphaera sp.
TGCCGGCATCTCTCGATGCCGGCAACCCTGGTAAAGACACACATGAACGCAAAAAAGGTTTCTCAAACAGCGTTTGCCGGGCCGGATGAATCCGTCGCGAACCTTCGCACCCCGTCCACTGTCTCCAGGCATGAGGGCTTTACGTTGATTGAATTGCTGGTGGTCATTGCGATCATTGCCATTCTTGCGTCCTTGTTGCTCCCGGCGCTGGCCAAGGCCAAGGAGAAGGCAAAGCGGGCCCAGTGCCTCAGCAATCTGAAGCAGATAGGCATTGGCATGACGGTTTATGCTCCTGACAACGGGGATAAATTTGTCCAGGCGCGTCCGGTGGGGATCGGGTTCAACCAGATCGCCCTGAATCCTCCGGATGCGGGTTCGGCGGCGTCGGTGAATTTGGTGGTCAGTTCCAACACTTTGTCCATTTGGACCTGTCCCAACCGTCCCACCCTTCCAAATTACGAGGCTGCGCTTGGCCAGTGGAATATCGGTTATCAATATTTTGGCGGCATAACCACCTGGATAAATCCATTGGGAACCTTTCAGAATGTGGGCCTCAGCCCGGTGAAGCTCGGGATGGCCAAACCGCATTGGGTGCTCGGCGCGGATGCCGTGGTTGAAACCGAAAATGGCTGGGGGGGGCCGACTGCTATTGATCCCGCTCTCTATCTGAACCTGCCCCCGCACAAGGGGTCTGGGGCCTTTCCCTCGGGTGGCAATGAGGTGTTTATGGATGGCTCCGCCCGCTGGATCAAAGTTGATAAAATGCGCTATCTCACCACCTGGAGGGCGGACGACAGCCGGAAATGCTATTTCTACCAGGATAGCATTGATTTCCCGCCGGGCCCGTTGATTAATCTGCTCAATTCACGATTCATGATCCCGCAACCATGAATGGAAATGGCTGGCCATGGGAGTGAATGGTGCCCATGATTACCAACCTTATTCCAGAGAAACGTTATCGTGGCCATCCCACCTTAACCGGCGGTGCCATATAACACGGACGTCCAATGAGACATCCAAAAAATAATCCTCTCCCGCCCTTGGCCCTCGGCGTGTTGCTTGCTTGCGCGTTGCTCACGGGCGTCGCGGACCGGACTAATGCCGCCTCACAACTGGCCTGGAGCGATGAGTTCGATGGCACTGTGATTGATCCGAACCACTGGACGTTCGACATCGGCAATGGCCCGCCCGGGCTGTCCGGTTGGGGCAACAATGAACTCGAATACTACACCAGCCGTCCCCAAAATGCTTATGTCACCAACGGCATCCTTCACATTGTGGCGCGGCAGGAATCCTTCGGCGGGCAAAACTATACGTCCGCGAAAATGAAAACCTCGGGTCTTTTCAGCAAGCCCTACGGACGGTTTGAATTCCGCGCCCGGCTGCCGCAAGGCCAGGGCTATTGGCCGGCGCTGTGGATGATGCCGCAAGATTCCGTGTACGGCAGTTGGGCCTCATCCGGGGAAATCGATGTGTTGGAAAACCGGGGGAGTGATCCCACGACCGTGCTGGGAACGATCCATTTTGGATCGCCCTGGCCGAATAATGCCCAATCCCACGGGCCTTCGTACACGTTCCCGAGCGGTGACTCGGTCACTAATTTTCACACTTATGCGGTGGAATGGGCGACGAATTCCATCAAATGGTTCGTCGACGATCAACCCTTCGAAACGCAGACAAGTTGGTGGAGTTCGGGGGGGATTTATCCCGCGCCGTTTGACCAACGGTTTTACATTTTGATGAACCTGGCTATCGGCGGCAATTTCGGCGGCAACCCGGACACCAACACGGTCTTTCCGGGAGAGATGCAGGTCGATTATGTCCGCGTCTACAATCTGGTTCCCGCACCGCCGCCCCCGCCACCGGTGCTGAAATTGAGGCTCGGCCTCGATGATGTCCCGGGCGCCGCCGCCTCACCGAGTGATACCAACAGCGGGGGCGCGAATGTCACCCTCCAAATGGTGAATGCGGCCGGGGCGAGCGCCGATTACCACGGCGTCGCAGCGTCCGGGGTTGCGGGTGCGGTCACCGGCGGCCGGGCGCTCGATTTCTCAACCAACGGCGTGAACCAACCGGGCAACCCCGGACCGCTTGCCAGCGCCACCAGCCCGAATCTCGGTTGGGGAATGGTCAGTAATTTTGTGGTGACGCTGTGGTTCAAACAAAACGCGGTCATGGCGGCCGGTGCCAACCTCGGACCACGGATGTTCGTTCTGGGTGGCGGCACACCCAGCGACACCGGAGTTGCGAACAGCCTGGGCTTGAAGTTTCAGACAGCGGATCAATTGTACCTCCAGGTTAACGGCGTCACGGTGCCGGCCAGTTTCCCCACGAATGTGCCGGCCAACCAGTGGCTCTTTCTGGCGGCGGTTTACGATGGCGCGAACGTCGCGGTTTACAAGGGGTCGGACACGACTCCCGCCACCTTGCTCACCAACGCCGCGGTGGCCGCGAGCATCGATTTTGGAACCAGCGGCAGCTTGTCTCTTGGAAACCGGCAAAACCGGCAGCGCTCGTTCAACGGCTGGATTGACGATTTCCGGTTCTACACCGGAACGGGGGATGCCGCTTTCGTGGAGAGTGTCCGTTTGTCAGCGGTGAATCCGCCCGCGGCCGCGGTCTCGATCCAGTCTGCCGGTGGTGGGCTGCTCAAGCTCAGTTGGCCCAATGGCATTCTCCAGTCCGCCAACACGATCACGGGTGCTTGGTCCGCCGTTTCGGGAGCAACCTCGCCTTACACTCTGATGCCGATTGCGCAGCAGCAGTTCTACCGGGTTAAGCTTCAGTAAGCGGCAGGTGCTTCGGTGCGAACCGGCCATCTTCGCGCCCCCGTTCTCAGCAGATCGCAAACCGGTTCCAACCGCATCGTCAAAAGGGAGTGCCGTGCGATCGTTCGGTCAATTCTCTTCCATTTCTTGCGGCTTGGAATACTCTCAGGCGGTTTTGGCGGTGACAGGCGTTGGGCAACCCCGCGGATGTGCTATGATCCGAGCACGTCAGGTTCGCCCGGCCTTGGCAGGGGCACACGGCCAACCGGGCTCCAATTATGAATTCCAGGTTTAATCCGGTCCGTTGGTTGAAGATCGTGATGCTGGGCTGCATCCTGGGCTTGTTGTTTGTGTTTTGGCGTGTCTCGCTTATCGTCCCGCGCGACGGAAACGAGCGGAGTCGTGCCCGGATGTCCAAGCTGGCCCCGATGCCGCAGGGCAGGTTGAGCGACGAGGCGGTTCGGAAAGAATTGATCGAGGTGATCCAATCCCAGTTGTCCGCCTTTCGGAAGCACGATTATTCCAAGGCCTACAAATACGCCGCTTCCGACATCCAATCCCAGGTGTCTCTGCCGGCATTCGAACGGATGGTGCGCGAGGGCTTCCCCCTCCTGGTCCGGTCCAGCGCGGTGGAGTTCGGAGTGATTCTCGATAATGGATCGCAGGCGCTGGTCAACGTGAGCCTCTTGAGTGACTCCGGCAGACTCATCCACTATCAATATTCCTTGCGACGGGAACGGGCGGGCTGGCGGATCACCGGTGTGGTGCGAAAGCCGTTCGAAGGGACTTTTGTTTGAGTTCCAATTCGATCGTCGGCAGGCAAGTCAGGAATTATTCTCGTTGCTCCCTTCCGCAGGTTCCTTCTCCGGCGGCTCCTCCTCGTTTTCGTTGGCCCCGGCTTCAGACACTGAGCCCAAGGCCCCCAATCGGGTGCGATTGACCGCGCCGCGCTGCTCCAATTGTTGCTCTGCGTCCAACGAAAAACGAGCCCAGGGAACGGCGATGAGCCGCTCACGCTGGATCGGCCTTCCCGTCAGCTCACAAATGCCATAAGTGCCGTTCTCGATGCGCCGGATGGCCTGGTCGATCTCATAAAGCGCGTTCTGGTCTGAGGACAACATGCCCAGGGCAAAATCCCGGTCATAGCTATCGGTGCCGGCGTCGGCCATGTGTTCACTGTAGGAGGGCTGCTCTTCGTTCGCATCTTGGGTGAGCATGCCGCGCTGGCGAAGGAAGTGGTTTCGTAGATCCGTCAAATGGCGGTATTGCGACTCCCACTTGGGGTTAATTCTGGGCGGTTTCGGCGGCGGCTTGACCACGTCCCGCGTGCTGGCGGCGGCCCGAACCCGTCCGCGAGCGGCGGTTGGCCGGGCAGCTTTTGGCTTTTTCTTTTCCATCAGACAACCTTGGATAATCAACGGTTAAATCAATTGGGGCACGAACCCCATCAAAGCAAAACATAATTTGGAACGAGGATTCCGCAAATGAATGGCGATCAGCGCTTGCCGGTCAATATCCAGGATGGTTAATTACGCTCTGAAAATGAAGCCTTCAAAAACTTGGATCTGGCGGTGCGCGATGGTTTGCTGGTTGAGCCTCTTTGCGCTCACACTGAATGCCGCCGAAGGGCTTCATTTCCTTGTCACCGGCGACACCGGCAGTGGTCAGAAGGAACAAAAGGACGTGGCGGAAGCCATGGCTGTTTATGCGGTCGCGCATCGAGACTCCAATGCCGTCAACTTCGTCATTCTGACCGGGGATAATTTCTATGAGAAGGGCGTGGCGACCACCGATGATCCGCAGTGGCAGGAAAAATTTGAGCAGGTGTACGATCCCCAGCGACTGCCCATGCCTTTCTTCGCGGTGCTGGGCAATCACGACTGGCGATACGATCATCCCGATGCGCAGATTAATTACGCCCGGGCTCACCCCGGCACCCGCTGGCAGATGGATGGGCATTGGTATCATCGGCAATTCCCCGGGGTGGATGGTGTGCCCTTGGCCGATTTTTTCTTTGTCGATACCATGTTGTGGGATGACAAGGATGGGAGTGTCGCCAAGGTGGCAGCGCAGCATTTGGGTGAGAAACAGATGGCCTGGTTGGACCAGGAACTGAAGAAATCCAAGGCGGTTTGGAAAATCGTCGTGGCCCATCATCCCATTTATTCGGATGGCGCGCATGGCCACGAGGTTTTGACTCTGAAACTACGCGAGCGTTTGTCACCCCGGTTCAAAGAGCGCGGGGTCGATGCCTTCCTCACCGGTCATGACCATGATATGCAGCGTGCGGAAGTGCCCGGCCATCCCACGCTCTTCCTGACCAGCGGCGCGGGCAGTCGGTTGCGTCCCCGGAAGTATGAGGATTGGAAACCATTTTTTGCCTCCAGCCTCGGCTTCGCCGCCATTCATCTCTCCGCCACCGAAATGCGCGGTGAATTTATCGACGTCACCGGCAAGCAGTTGGATGTCTGGCATCGTCCTCCCATCTCTGGCGGAAAAGCAGCCGGCGCGAAAGCCGCCAAGCCTGATTAAGCGGCTGGCGTTGAGGCGGACGGACAACCCAATTTGCGCCGAGGCAGAAAGATGCCTCTCGCCGGGAATTTAAAAATTCTTTGTCTCCTTTCCGGGGCAGCGCACATATTACTGATGAATGACCGATGCACCTGACAACGAGCTGCTGGCACAATTCGTCCGGAACGATTCCGAGTCGGCGTTCGCGGTGCTCGTCCAGCGGCACATCGGGCTAGTCCATTCCGTTGCGTTGCGCTCCACGTCCAATCCCCAACACGCGCAAGACGTCACGCAGGCGGTGTTCATCATCTTGGCGCGGAAGGCGGAGTCGCTCGGGCGCAAGACGGTTTTACCCGGCTGGCTTTATCATACCGCGCGGCTGACGGCGGCGAATTTTCAACGGTCGGAGGTGCGCCGCTTCCGCCGGGAACAGGAAGCGTTCATGCAATCCACTCTGGAGGAAACCACGCCCGAGGCTGCCTGGCGCGAACTGGCTCCGCTGCTGGACGACGCGATGGCTCGTCTGAGCGCGACTGAACGCAACGCACTCGTGCTGCGGTATTTTCAGAATAAGAGCCTGCCCGAAGTGGGCGCGGCGTTGGGGATCGGGGAACGCGCCGCCCAAAAGCGGGTGAGCCGGACGCTGGAGAAATTGCGGAAAATTTTTACCAACCGCGGTGTGAGGCTGGGGGCAACGGTAATTGCCGGGGCGATCTCTGCAAACTCCGTGCAGGCCGCGCCGCCCGGGTTGGCGGCTTCCATGGTTTCCGCAGCGTTGAAAGGCGCGGCGGTTACGGTCGCCAGCGCAAGCCTGGTGCAAGCCACAATCCAGGCGCTGGCCTGGGCCAGATACAAGTCCTGGCTCGGTTATGGAGCTGCCGCCTTGCTGGCGGGAAGTGCGATTATCGTGGTACTGCCAAAGGTTACTCCAAACCCGCCCGCTCTGTTTGCCAGCCAGGCAGCCGCCGCAGTTCCCGTGTTGCGGGAGCCGCTCGCGGACACCATGAAGTTTACCCTCCAAACTCCGCCGGGCGGCTTGGCGATTCAGCCCAATGGCAAGATTGTGGTCGGGACAACTTTATTTGGTTCCTTCCTTGATGAGAAATCGGGTGCGCTCGGATTCTACACCCGCGGTGCAATCCGCCTGAATCCCGATGGCAGCTTGGATCGCAGTTTTCTGGTCGATGCGGGACGGCACGACTCGGCTGCGCAAATGGCGCACGTGGAGGTCAGCATCAAAGGCAGGATACTTGTGAGCGGAGCGTTCGACGCGGTGGACGGCCAATCGAGGCCGGGCTATGCCATGCTCCTGCCAGATGGAAAAGTGGACGAGTCGTTCGAGCCGTGGCGGGGAAGCACCAACGTTCCGCAAAGAACCTTTCTGCCCGGCGGCACCGTGCCGGCTATCGGGTTGCCGGACGGCTCGGTTGCCGTCATGAGCGCGTCAATCGAAGGCGCCAGAGCGGACTATCCGCTGACTGTGTATCGCCTTGATGCCTCCGGCAAATGGATTCCGCCCTCCACAAACATTCTGGCCTCGGAGTTTTCACGTCCGTCCGGATTGATGCTCACCCTCGGTCCGCTTGGATTCTGGGCGCGCAAGACGGTCAATTGGACACGCGACACGCCCGCAGACCGGCGACCGCCGTTTCAGGCCAACGGCCCGCCTTCTGATTTGCCCGCAGGCGCACCCGTCGCCGACCTGCCATTCGAGCGTTGGAACGAAACGCCCACCGCCGTGGATGCGGCCAAAGTATTTCAAGGGCTGTTTGAGGAAATACCAATGGAACTTTGTCGTTACGCGGTGCGGTTGCCGGACGGTGGCGTTATAATGGCGGTTCGGGACAAGGTGGATGATGGCAGCATGAGCGGACCCGGGCGTTTCATGCGCTTCGACAAAAACTGGAAGCCTGATTTCAGTTTCACCAACCAATTCGAGGGCGACTTGCGCAGTTGCCTGACGCTCAAGCGACAAAAGGACGGCAAACTGCTGGTGGGCGGATTGATCGGCAAGATGAACGGAGAAGATTTTCCGGGCGTGGTGCGTTTGCATGAGAACGGGGAGATCGACCGCAGCTTCCATTGCGAAACCACCAATTCAGCAGAGGGGCGGGTGATGGATGTGGCGATCCAGGAAGACGGACGCATCGTGATTTGCGGCTTCTTTTCCACCGTCAACGGCGCGGAAGTCCCGCACCTCGCCCGGCTGAATCCGGACGGCTCCTTGGATCAAACTTTTCGGACGTCGTTCATGACCTTGGAGCAATTCAATCGGGACAGATTCGGCAAGATGCGCCGCGTTCCTGTCACTCGACTGGCGGAAAACCCTGAGCCTTCTTCGCCGACCAAGCCAGCCGCAAACGATCCGGCGGCATTGCCGCAAACCATCCTGATCACCTCGATGAGATTGGAAAGCGGCGTCGCGGTCATTCAATTTACCGGGGTTGCGCACCAGGAATATATTCTGCAAGCAAGTGCGTTGCTGGACAGCACCGGTTGGGTGAACATCAGCACCAATCAGGCTACTGCCAACGGCGCAGGCATGTTCCGCGATGCCGAGGCGAATAAATATCCAATGCGCTTTTACCGGATCGCCAGTCCTTGATTTACAAACGCAAGCCGGTCGGCTTCAAAAGCGACCCGTTGATGATGTCAACCTTGGGCAGTTGCTTTACCCTGAATCCACCGCCATGCCACGAGCGTGCTCAGCAGTGCCAGCGCCGCCGCGACAGTCATGACCCGACGGAAGCCCGTCACGAACGACTCGTCGATCGCGCGCTTGAGGGTTGCCCGCAGCTCGGGTTCGAGATTGCCCGGGACCTGCGCCCCGGCCAGTTTGACGCGCTCTTGATCCATCGCGCGCCGTGTTTCCGGCGTGAGCGCCAGGCCCGACCAGCGGCGGTCGAGACTGCGGTTGAAGGTGTGCAACATCACCAAACCCAGCGCCGCGATGGCGAGCAGCCCCGCCGTGCGCGACACGGCGTTGTTGATGCCCGAGGCAACCCCGGCGCGGTTCCTTCCGACCGCGTTCATGACGGTGGTCGTCAACGGCGCGACGCTCAGGGCCATACCGAGGCCGAGCACCACCACCGCCGGGAAAAAGGTCGTCCAGTAACTGCCGCCCACCCCGGGCCGCATGAACAAGACGTACCCGAGCGCGGCGATCGCCGGACCGATTACCAACGGCAACCTGGCTCCGTAGCGTTTCACCAGACCGCCTGACCAGCGCGAAAGCGAGAACATGATAAGAACAAACGGGAGCGAGGCAGCACCGGCGGCTGTCGCCGTGTAGCCTTGCACCTGGATCAAGTTCAGGGGGAGGAAGAAAAGCGCGCCGGCCAAAGCCGTGTAGAGGAACAGCGTCAGCAGGTTCGCCCCGCTGAAATCCTGCGAACGGAAAAGCACGAGCGGCAACATCGGGTTGCGCTTGCGTTTCTCGACGAGGAGGAACAACCCCGCTGCCATGATACCGACGAGGAGCGTGCCGAGCACCAGCGGGTCTTTGAATCCCAACCTGGACGATTCGATCAACCCGTAAACGATCGCGCCCAGGCTCGTGGTCGCTAGCGCCGCGCCCCACCAATCCAAGCCGCCTTGCTCAGCCTCGTCACGACTCTCCGGCACGTAACGCAACGCCAGCGCCAGCACGACCGCGGCCAATGGGAGATTGATGAAGAAGACGGCGCGCCAGGAGACGTGCTCGACCAACCAGCCGCCCATGACCGGACCGATGGCCGTGGTAATGGCCGTGAAGCCCGACCATGTGCCGATCGCCCGCCCGCGTCTCTCCTCGCCGAACGAGGCGCTGATGATGGCGAGACTGCCGGGGACGAGCAGCGCGCCGCCCACGCCCTGAACCGCCCGCGCAAGCGTCAGTTGCCGGATGGTGGGCGCGAACCCGCACCAGGCGGAGGCCAGGGCAAAGAGCACAACGCCGATGCAGAAAATACGCCGACGCCCGAAGCGATCGCCGAGCGACCCGCCGACGAGCAGCAATGCGGCGAGGAAAAGCGCGTACGCTTCGACGACCCACTGCACGTCCATTACCGTGGCATCGAGGTTGGCTTGCAGCGCCGGCAGGGCGACGTTGACGACCGTTCCGTCGATGAACACCATGCTCGAGCCGAGGATGGTGGCCGCCAACACCCACAGCCCTGAAGCCTTGGCGCAAGGGGCGGCGGCCGCCTTAAATTCGATCACCCCCGCGTCGCACGGTTGCATGACGATGTTCGCCATAGCTCAATCACCCCGTTGTTCACTCCTGTCTCAACAGCCAGTCCAGCGCCTCTGATTCCGAGGTGAAGACATCAACTCTTTGTCCCGCATTGGTGGCCGCGATAACCTCGAATTTCTGCGGGTCGATGACCTCTGGCGGTACGACCATGGCCACGATGACTTTCCCTTTGGCCTTTTGGGCCCAGTCCTGGGCGATAAAGTAGCGGTCAGCAATCGTCGGCGGCGGGAACCCGGTGAGCCGGGTCGTATCCACCAGCAGCCTCGGAATTTGCTGGTCATGACAAAACGTAAGGGCACCACCCACCAGCGCCACCGCCATCTCAAGTGAGACGCAGCCTTCCGGACGGAAACGGGCATAACCCTCCGCGAGTTCCATGTATTCGGGCCTCTCCATACCGCCTTCGTGCGATGCCGCTTGATTTCGCTTCCGTTCCATTCCTGCCACCCGACCAGTCCTTCTTTCTGAACGTCTGCCACTGGAAACCGGTTGTAAAGTGGGACTGGGAGCAAATTGGCCTGCCATTTCACGGTAACGAAAGGGCGTGACTCAAGTAATTTAACCGGGCCGTCCCGTGAATACTCGCGCCGGAAAAGCCTGACGACAGTGCGCAAACTTTGCTCGATTCCCATCTCGGATTGCCCATAATGCCGTCATGAGAATCCCGTCCCGCGCCAGGCTCGCCGTTCTGTTTGTCACGCTCGCGGGTTTCGCACTCTCGAACGCATGGGCCGACCGGGTGGACGACTTCATCACCGCCCAGATGCAGGAACACCATATCACGGGCTTGTCCCTTGCCATTATCGAGGACGGCAAGATCACCAAAGCGCAGGGATACGGCTTCACGGACAAGAGCTGCAAGACCCCGGTAACCACCGCCACCTTGTTTCAGGCCGGTTCCATCAGCAAATCCGTGGCTGCCTTGGGCGCGTTGCATCTGATCGAGCAAGGGAAGCTGTCGTTGGACGAGGACGTGAATGTCCGGTTGCAGACGTGGAAAGTGCCGGAGAATGAGTTTACCAAGGATAAAAAAGTCACGTTGCGTGGCATCCTCAGCCACAGCGCGGGACTGACGGTTCACGGCTTTCCCGGTTATGCGGTGGATGCGACCCTGCCCACGCTGGTGCAGGTGCTGGACGGCGTCAAGCCCGCCAATACCTCCGCGATCCGGGTCGATATTACTCCCGGCACCAAATGGCGCTATGCGGGCGGCGGTTACACTGTGATGCAACAGATGGTGATCGATGTGACCGGCAAGCCTTTTCCCGAGTTTATGGAAGCGACCGTGCTTAAACCGTTCGGCATGACTGCCAGCACCTACCAGCAGCCGCTGCCAAAGGACCTGGCCTCCGTCACCGCGACCGGCAGCTATCCGGATGGCCGGGAGGTCAAAGGCAAATGGCACATTTATCCGGAAATGGCGGCCGCCGGCCTCTGGACCACGGCCAGCGATCTGGCGCGTTGCGCCATCGGGATCCAGCAATCGTTGGCGGGCAAAACCAATCCCGTCGTCTCTCAAACCATGACCCGCCAGATGCTCAAGCATCAGATGGGTGACGACGGATTGGGCGTGTTCCTCGAGGGCAGAGGGAAAACGCTCCGGCTTTCACATGACGGACGAGATGAAGGCTTTGACGCTTCCATGACCGCCTACGCGGAAACCGGCAAGGGCGCAGTGATCATGATCAACGCCAACGAGAATTCAGGGGCCGTAAAACGAATGATGGACCAAATCGCCAAGGAGTATCGCTGGCTTGATCATCCATGAGCCATGAGGCGCAGCAGTTTGCTTCTGAAGCGCTTCTTCAACGGCTATTTTCACGAAGATTGGTCTTGCGAGCGAAGAGTCCCGAGGCCGTTGTTGCCGGATATGCGAGGACTGCGAAACCCAGCGGAACCACTCGACAAAGCACGCCGACTGGCGTAATCTCACGCCCATGGAGAAAATCATCGCCAACCCCGCCGGCAGCGGCCGAAAGCTCGTTTCGAGATGAGAACAACTCAAATAGCTGCTGCCGTCGTCGCGCTGTTCATTTCCGTCGCCAGCCAGTCGCCCGCCGCCGATCTCACAATTACCCGCTCCGGTGGTGCTGTCCTTCTCCGTTGGCCGCAAGGAACCACCAATGACTTCTACTTGCAGTTTACCACGAATCTTGCACCGCCGTTCACATGGGGCAACGCGAATGACCCGATAACGAACGGCACCAACTTGATGGTTACCGACAACGGGGCTGCTTCAAGCCGCTTTTACCGTTTGAAGGCGTGGGAGATATTGTTCGACGGCACCTCCACCGCGGCTTTCCGTGGGTATCAGCAGACGACCTTTCCGCCCGCCAGCAGTTGGGCCGTGACGGCGAACGGGGAGTTGCAAACGGTGGTCGGCGGGGCTCAACTGAACATCATCACCACGAACCAATACTCAGATTTTGACCTTGTTTGGGAATGGAAGGCGGGCACAAACGGAAACAGCGGCGTGAATTATCGCTGCACCGAGGAGTATTCCAATTCGGAGTGGTCAGGGCCGGAGTACCAGTTGCTCGATGACGTGCACTACACCGTGGGGGCCGCCAACAAGATCGGAGCGGTCTGGAATTTGATCGCGCCGACCAACAAGGTGACGGTGCCCACGGGCCAATGGAATCAATGCCGGTTGATTGTGCAAGGCAACTACGTGGAGCACTGGCTCAACGGCAGAAAAGTGGTGGCCTACTATATGAACAGCGCCTCGTTCCAGAATCTCGTGGCGGCAAACCCGATGTTTAAACTATATCCCAACTTCGCCAAGGCAAGCTCGGGCTACATCGCGTTCAGGCATGAGAACACGCCAATGTGGTATCGCAACATCAAGATCCGGCAGCTTCCAGCACAGTGACCGAAAATGATTGCGCCGCCGCCTGACAAAATCGCTGGAGCCAACGCCGGTTGACACTTTCAGTTTAACGAACTGAAGATCAATTCCATCCGTTGCTCAAAAGGCGCGTTCTAAAACCCCAGCCAACTCCTCGCGTGTCAGCGCAACCGGATTCGCCTTCATACTGCTGGCCTTTTCAGCCTTGGTTACCAAATCCGCCGTATCATCTGACTTGAGCCCGTAAAGGCGGAGTCCCGGGATTTGCAAATCCGTGACCAATTGGCGCACCCATTCCACCCCATCGTCGGCGGTTGCAGTTGTGTTGCCGGTGAGGAGGCGGGCGATCTCTTCGTAGCGGCGCAGGGCTTGGCTCGCCGGTTGGCGTTCTCTGAGCGCGTGCAAATTGGTTTGCATCACGTGGGGCAGCAGCGCGGCGCAGACCGCACCGTGGGGCGCGGGAAATTTGCCGCCAATCGGTGCGGCAAAGCCGTGCACCGCTCCCAAGCCGGCATTGGCCAGCGCCATGCCGCCGAACAAGCTGGCCACGGCCTTGTCTTCGCGCGCCGCAGCATCGCGTCCATTTTCAAAGGCCACCCGCAATGATCGGGCGGCGCGGCGAATTCCTTCCACGCACAAGGCATCGGTCATCGGATTCGCCCGTGAGCAGACGTAGGGCTCGATCAATTGCGTGAGCGCATCGAGGCCGGTGCTGGCGGTGATTGCGGGCGGCAGATCGTAAGTCAGTTCCGGGTCAACGAGCGCTATCCTGGGCAGCATGAATGGACTGCGCAGGCTGACCTTGACCCCATGCTCGGGTGACGCCAACACGGCGTTGCGCGTGACCTCGGAACCGGTGCCGGCGGTCGTCGGAATCGCGATGAACGGCGCGGGAGTTTTGGTCAGCGGTTTGCCGGCCCCGATGATTTCGAGGTAATCGAGCAGGTTGCCCTCGTTGGTGATCATGGCGGCGAGGGCTTTGCCCGCATCCAACGCGCTACCGCCGCCGAAGCCGATTACGAGGTCGCAATTCTCCTGCTTGGCGAGAGTCGCGCCGTTTCGGATGGTCTCAAGCTCAGGCTCGCCCGCGACGGAGAAGAGAGTGGCACGCACGCCATGCTCGTGCAGAATCGACGTCAGCGGTTGCGCCCGGCGCGAATCACGACCCGTCACCACGAGTGCGTGTCGGCCAAATTCCTTTGCCAACGGGCCTGCCTCGCGCACGGTGCCGGGGCCGAAGATGATTCGGTTTGCAGTGGCAAATTCAAATCGCATATCACCAGTTTTGATCGTCTGGAAAAAGGTTCGCAAACTTCACGCTGGAACGCGGTTCGGCCATCATCGGCGCCACGGCATCCCGCCAAGTCTGGTAATGTTTTGTTTCCTTGTGGGCCGCCGGCGCTTCCGCGGTCCGGTAGGCTTCCACCAGCACGAACCGGGTCGGATCGTCTTGCTGTTGCGCGAAATCAAACCGCGCAATCCCCGGTTCCTTGATGCTCTCCCGCGCATTGGCACTCGTAGCCTGTTTGAAAGCCTCGACGGACTCCGGTTTGACCTGGATGTGAACGTGAACAATGAGCATAACGCGCCTTGGTTTCTTTGCTTGTTGCTTTGAGCCTTAACACGAGT
>JAQGOT010000411.1 GCA_028293465.1 Pedosphaera sp.
ACCGAGGCGGTGGTGGACCTGGTGCGGTTGGCGGATTGCCGGCCCATCGGTGTGCTGTGCGAAATCATGAACGACGACGGCACCATGGCGCGGTTGCCGCAGTTGATAAAGTTCGCGCGGCGGCATCGGCTCAAGATTTGCACCATCGAGGATTTGATCAAATATCGTCGCGCACGCGAGAAGCTGGTTGAGCGGGTGGAAGTGGTGAAGATGCCGACCGAGTACGGGGAGTTTGATTTGTATTTGTATCAATCGAAAGTCGATGGCCAACACCACCTGGCGTTGGTGCGCGGCGATGTGGCGGGAGAGAAAAAAGTGCTGGTTCGCGTGCACAGCGAATGCTTGACCGGCGATGTCTTTGGCTCGCGCCGCTGCGACTGCGGTCCGCAACTCCATCAGGCGATGCGGATGGTGGCGGAGTCGGGTCGGGGCGTGGTGGTTTACATGCGGCAGGAAGGGCGGGGTATCGGCCTGGCGCCGAAGATCAAAGCTTACAAATTGCAAGAGCAAGGCTACGACACCGTGGAAGCCAACAAGAAGCTCGGCTACGGCATGGATTTGCGGGAATATGGCCTGGGAGCCCAAATTCTGGCCGATCTGGGAATCAAGAACATCCGCTTACTGACCAATAACCCGAAGAAGGTGGTGGGATTGGAGGGTTACGGGCTGGAAATTATCGAGCAAGTGCCAATCAAGATTCGGCCCAATCCGCACAATGCGCGTTATTTGAAGACAAAGCGCGAAAAACTCGGTCATTTGCTCTAATTTAAACAACTGCAACGTTACAGGTCATGCTAAAATCCCTCAAACCACAAAAAAATAGAGGTGTTGGCGGGCGGTTTGCCATTGTTGCCTCGCTTTACAACTCGCGCTACGTGGATGAGATGCTGCGGGCGGCCAAGACGGAGTTAAAACGGGCCGGGGCGGAGATACAGGTCATTCGCGTGCCTGGAGCCTACGAAATCCCTGTGGTTGTGACGCGGTTGGCGAGAACGCAGAAACCCGCGCTTTCGGCCATTATTTGCTTGGGTGTCATCCTGCGCGGACAGACTTCGCATGCCGATCATATCGGCCGGGCTGTCAGCCAGGCGCTGATGGAAATCCAACTGGCGCATGAGGTTCCGGTGATTCATGAAGTGTTGCTGCTGGAGAATGAAGAGCAAGCCCGGGTGCGCTGTCTGGACGAAAAGTTCAATCGCGGAACGGAGGCCGCCCAAACCGCCCTCGCCATGAGCAAGGTCATGGCGCAAAACGGTTTAAGCATATCCTGAATAGATGGAGGGTAAGCGTGGTCAAATGCCTGAGTGACAGGCTTGTGAAATGTTTCACAAATCACTTGCAGGCAAAATAAGCTAACGTTATTCTCGTGGCGATTCTGGATTACAAATTACATTTATGAAATTAACCTCTCGCTTTTTGATCATCCCCGCGCTCCTCGCCGGTTTGCAGGCTGCCTCGGCAGCGGACATCACCGGTACGGTCACCCTGAACGGCACCCCGCCGCCGGAGCAGGTGAACACGCACATCAGCAACGATCCGATCTGCGGCAAACTGCATTCGGAGCCCGTTAAGACGCAATTTTTCGTGGTCGGGCCCAAGGGCGAACTCAAAGATGTGGTGGTCACGCTCAAGGGCGCACCGGCCAAGTCCGGCGGCGAGTCGGCAGCCCCGGCGCTGGTGGATCAAACCAAATGCGAATATGTGCCGTACGTCATGGCGGTGCAGACGGGCCAGAAGATCCTCGTGAAGAATTCCGACCCCGTAATGCACAACGTCCATCCGACGCCGAAGGTGGCGGGCAACAAGGAAGAGAACAAAGCCCAGATGGCCGGCGGCGCTGATCTGACGTTCAGCTTTGCCAATCCGGAAAAGTTCCTCAAATTCCAATGCAACGTGCATGACTGGATGTTCGCGTATGTGACGGTGGTGGACAGCCCCTACTTTGCGGTAACGGACAAGGACGGCAATTTCAAGATCGCCAATGTCCCGGCGGGCAAGTACACCGTGGAAGTGGCCCATCGCAAAGCCGGCGCGACCACGAAGGAAGTCGAAGTGAAGGACGGCGGAGCCAAGGTTGATTTCACCTTGGACGCGCCCAAGCCTCAGTAAGCACTTGTCGTAATCTCGCAACCGCTGCGGCAAGTTACAGCCGCAGCGGTTTGCTTTTATAGCGTCTCCCGGTAAAGTAATCCCTGACATGTCTCGTTCCGTTGATAATCCCTGGCTGAATCGTTTCGCATGGCTTACCGCCCTTGCCACCCTGGTGTTGTTGAGCGTCGGCGGCCTGGTGACCAGCCACGGCGCGGGCATGTCGGTGCCTGACTGGCCGACCACCTACGGCTACAACATGTTCTTCTTTCCGATTTCAAAATGGGTTGGCGGAATTTTTTGGGAACATATCCATCGACTGGTAGCGTCGGGAGTTGGTTTTTTAACGGTGATTCTGGCGGTGTGGCTTTGGGTGAAGGAGCCACGGGCCCGGGTTCGCTGGTGGGGCGTGGTGGCGGTGTTTGCGGTGGTGTTGCAGGGAGTTTTGGGCGGACTGCGAGTGGTTTTATACAAGGATCAGATTGGTATTTTTCACGCCGGGCTGGCGCAAATCTTCCTGGTGCTCGTCTGCGCGCTGGCACTGATCACCAGCCGTTGGTGGCGAAACCTGAACCTGGCATTTCCGCCGGCGCCGGATCCGGGGCTGCGCAGCCTGCTGCTCATCGGCACGCTTTTAGTTTTCGCCCAGCTTGTGATTGGCGCAACCATGCGGCATCAGCATGCCGGCCTGGCGATTCCTGACTTTCCGCTGGCCTACCACAAAGTTTGGCCGCCGATGGATGCAACCTCCGTGGCGGCTTACAACCAGAACCGTAACGATGAAGGCGCCAATCCCATCACCGCTTTTCAAATCGGGCTGCAAATGGTCCATCGCCTCATGGCGGTGCTGATCCTCGGTGCGGTGACTTTCAGCGCTTGGGCGAGCCGGCGGCGGTTGGGCCCTCGCAACCCGTTGTCGCGGCTGGCATTGGCCTGGCTCGGTTTGATTTTCGTGCAGGTTCTGCTGGGTGCATTCACCATCTGGTCCAACAAGGCGGCGGATGTCGCCACGGCCCACATGGTGGTCGGGGCTCTTTCTTTGGTTACCGGTGCGATGTTGACCATCATCTCCTTTAGGGTTTTAATACCCGTTCGCGCAGCAGGTCTGGCGGCGGCGGAACCATCCCATCCAGGGTTGGGGACGAGCAAGCCGGCCAGCTCCGGCGCAAAATGAAAGAGATGAAAGCGACCGCGCAGCCATTGGCTGAAACCACGATCGTCGAAAAGAGCCGCTTTGCGGTTTTT
>JAQGOT010000643.1 GCA_028293465.1 Pedosphaera sp.
GCACCGAAAGTTTTGCCCCCAATCCAAAAGTATTTTTCGAGGCTTCTCAAGACCTGTCTGTCACCAGTCGCAACGAAGACAAATTTCCCTCGCTTTGGCAGTGTGAAGTGGAAATGCCCCTCGGTATCGGTTGTTGTGTGCTGAAATGCTCCAACGAATGAGGAAAGAGGCTTTCCAGCGGCTTTCGCGTCCCATTGCTCCTTGAGGGATTCTGCTTCAACGTCCAGAAACATTTTTTTAGTCGCATAGCTGTCCCACTCAGAGAGCAACGTTTCAGCACGCTGTATTTCGGCTTGAGATGGATTAAGGGAAGTTGTTTGCTCCAGTTCCTTCATCTTTGCCTCAAAGTTGGCAAACTCAGCGTTCAGGCTTTTGCAGGACTCCCGAACAACCTTTTTTAATGTCGTCTCTTCCAAAACCCAAACATCAATTCCAGGCATGTTGACGACTTCCCTTCCGTTCGTCATTACGTAAACCCTGCCGTCCACGGTTGGCCGTTCAAACATGTGCCATACGACCATGACGACTACAAAGGCGACGAACGTCGCCCCAATTTCCAACAATGCCCTTTTGCCCTTGCCCATTTTGTGAATTGTCCCTTTCGAGGCACAACACTACTTTTAGTGAGTGGAGCGGTCAATTTAAATCTCTCACGCTTTACGCGTGGAAAAGTCAGTTTCAACACGATTCAAAAAGCGGCTGCGGGAGTTGCGCAAAGAGCGCGGCTGGACACAGGAACGAGCGGCAGAAGCCTGCGGCATCGGATACAAACTTTTTCAATTGTATGAACTTGGCATCAAGAACAACCCTGGCCTGCTTAATCTTGAGAAAATTGCTCGCGGTTTTGGGATGGATATTTCCGAACTTTTAGCCCCGACTCTGCCCGTTCGCTCGAAACGTTCAGTTGGCCCAAAAGGTCTTAAACTTTAAGAAACTGTTTTAAAGGGGGGGGCTACTTTGCCAGAATGACCAGAGCGCCTTTCCTTCCAAATGCCGTTGTGCATATCAATTTTTAAGACGGCTTCTCACAAAACGATTGTTTCCACTTCCCGTATTCATCCTCTGAAACAGGAACAATGCGAAACACATCGTTAAATTCCGTTAATCCAGCCGACATAACGGCATTCAGATTCTTAATCACTGGAAATCTGATTTTATCCTTAGCGCGTTCACGCGCTGCCAAAACATCTATGCTCCTATCTTTACTTGCTACGGCGGTTAGCGCGGAAGCGCAAATGGCGTCTCGTATATACTCTGCTTCCTGCATCGTAAACAGATTTGTCTTCAGAGTGAGTTTTGCATCTGCTGCGCCAATTCGAGGCTTGCCAACGAGCACTTGCGAAGGAGATATGGCAAACACGTAAAGCCCAACACCGTCCGAGTTGAATTGAAAACATGGCATGTCGCCTATTGGCATAGTGATAGGGGAGCTATACAACGTCCAGCTACAAAAGTGCCTTAGCACCCTGTAAAGTGCGCCACATTTATATGTAAACTGAATGCGGAAGAGCAACTGTTCAGAATTCGCGCCGCTAGGAATAAATTTCTTTCCTTGTGCATAAAGTAATCTGATTGTGACAATATCCTCTTGCTTGATTCCAAGGTCTTCCAAAACTTTTTGGTTTCCATGTTTTAAGTCTAATTCCAATTGCATTGCAAATTCAAACGGGCACACTGCTTTTACAAATGGGGACATACGCCAGACGTATGCACAATACCAACACAGATTGTTACTAACTTCGTCGGAAAGCTCTGTTGTCTGATGGTTTCCCGCTTCATCTAAAGCCGTTAAAGTGTCGTTAAGCGAATTCTCATATTGCTTAAAGGATTCATCCAGCGTGTTATCATGCTTCCCATAGGCCAGCAATTGCGAGTAGCCTAGTCTTGAAAAGATTTGCGCCGTTGAAACCCGTTTCCATTTATTCCATCTCAAGTCAAAGCGTTCAAGGAAACCCCCAACGGCAAACCTCCTTTGCAAGACTTGGGAAACGTAATGCTGATTTGTGTTTGCGTGGTTGTTCACTTAGGCAAGCCTTTCTTTATAAGCAATTGCTTATTTAGTTGTCTTGTGTGGATATGCAAGTGACAGATTCATGTTTAAACCCATTGATTGCGATGGGGGTATTAATGGCAAAACCGCGTCAATGTATGGCTTCACGAGGCTTGCGAAGTGGTCTGCAATCTTATTACTAAACAAATTCTGTTTGCCGTATATCAGGTCTTTGCCCTCCAGGTATTTGTGAACCTCGTAATACTGATGTTCCATTTCGTAATCTTCGTCGCCCTCTGGCCCAACGATAGAGCTTTGATGTATAACGGAACGGGCGTGGGCTATCCCATTGCGGAAATCAATTAAGGTTTGAATACCTTTAATCAAATCCTTATCCGAGATACGCTCGGATGGAGGATTGCCAAGTGTTAAGCTGAACAAAGCTGGAAAGTCGTTAAAGGTAGCTCTTGAAATTCTGTTTAGAAAGTCGTGGTCTAATCTGCCCTCAAATGTGTCTCTTTCGGAAAACCGATTGGTAGGCACATAAGATTTTAAGCAATCAACTAGGAAACCCTCAAGACACGCGGCAGAAAGCAAAATTATCGTAGCATTAACACCCCGATGCAATTCAAAGGACTCCATATCTATTGGCCCGATTGCCTTTCTTTGCTCTCGTAGCCATTTGACTGTCAGGGGATATGTTGTCCAAATAGCGTTGTCGGAAAAAGTAGTAATTTTCTTAGGCAAACCTTTTTTCTTCTTGGTCATGCGGGATTGTCAACAGACGGGCCCAGGTGGTCAAGTGTCCATGTATCCGAGTTTGGGCGTTTAAGGCTTTCCACAAACCAGACCGTGAAGCGCGGCTTGACTCATACTGGTTGGCGCGTCAGTATCGACCAATGGACAAAGAGCTTTCAAAAAGAATTCTGAATCTCAAAGAAAAAATCGTTTCCCATTTTACCTCAAGCGATTGGACGGAAGTTGGCCTGTTAACTGGCCATGTGGATATTATTAATAGCCACTCCCGCTTGTTGCGAAGCCTCAGTTTTGGTGATTCGGATTATTCGGGCAATGTTTTGGACGTTTTAATGATGATTGCAAAACTCAATCCTTCGGCTTTGTCGGAGTTTGATTCTTATCTTGACCGCAAATATCCAGATGAATCACATTTTATTTCCGCAAAGCCGTCGGTGAAAAAGCTTACGTTTGCCCCACATGTTTTTAGTATTCCTGAAGTCGTTACTGAAGAGGCGGGGCTCGTAGCAGTGATGATGCCTTTTCACCCTGGCTTTAATCGGGTATACGAGGCTATTAAATCCGCGTGCGCTGATGTGTTGTTGCATAGTCAACGGGCAGATGACATTTGGGAGGACAGTGTTATAATCCAAGACATTTTCAATCTGATTTTGCGAGCTAAAATCGTGATTGTTGATTTTACGGGAAAAAACCCGAACGTCATGTATGAAACTGGAATCGCACACACTTTGGGCAAGCTTGTAATTCCCATTTCACAGTCATTGGATGACGTTCCGTTTGACATTAAACATCATCGCGTATTGAAGTATTTGCCAAACCAAGAGGGATGTGATGCTTTGAGGAAAGCACTCGCGGCGAAGATAGGCTAAATGAGAGACTAGCGGGAGCACGTGCGCCAGCCCCGAAAGTTTTAGCTTTTTCGTTTTATTTCTGTTTGAACCGTGGCCTCTGGCTTCTCTCTCTCACCCCATCACGCAATAAAAAAGCTCGTCACCTTGTGGCGACGAGTCTTTGTGAGATTGCGGGGGGCTATTTAATCGAGACGTTGCCGTCCTTATCCTTTTTGACCAAACCCCTTCCTACCATTGAGCGGGTCTGTTGGGATGCCGCACGGGGGCTAATGGCGAACTCTTCTGCAATCTCGTTAACCGTCTTGCTGCCAGAGCCAACGAAAGCTTTCAGTTTGTCGAAGTCAACTTTTGTTCTGATTCCCTTCGTGCCAAGCTTTTTAACTGACGTAGTGGTTAGCCAGCCATAGGCAGTATATTTGCGCGTCAACGCTTCATAGTGAGCCTTAACTTCCTCGTATTCTCTCAAAGCTCGCACTTTCAGGAGTTCTAACGCCTTATCAATCGGTGTTCCTTTTGCCATATCGTTTGTTTGTTCTTAGGTTTTAGCTGGCCGTCAAAGCAACAGCCTTGAGCATTTAAGCCCAGGTAAGCAGAGCATAAGCGGGGCTATTGTGCAAGTGCTTTTATACAGCCCCGAATCCAGCATGCATGCTTGCCGCTAGTTCTGCGATGGGGTTATCATAAAATGAAGTAGGAAATCGGAGAAAGCTTGAATGCGGCTGCATCCGACGCGTTACGGCTTTGTCCTTGTATTCAAACCTATGCTCGGGCTTACCTTTCGTTAATTCGAGGCGGCAGTGGACGTAATTCATGGCGAGCAAACCAGCCAAAGCATTTAGTGCATTGTTTAGATTGGCTTTATTGTAGTGTTGGTCCCTCTCATGTTTCACTTTGTTGTAGGAATGCCACCAATCAGGATTTGTGTCATTTGCCCAACTTTCCCAAGGAGTGAATGCGAGACTATAACGAGGTATGTAAACTTTGAGGTTGCTAATTCTGTGCTTATATTTTTCAGGGTCTATCTTAACGATGCGTGCATTTAGCTCCATTAGACTGTTTGGTTCCGTGTCCTCGCCAGTTTTCATAACTTTGCGATAATCGTCTATGTTCTTTAGCTTTGCTTTAGGGTCGAGTATTTTGCAAATGCACTTCGCCAACGTATCTACCTCTGAGGCCGCCGATAGTAGCAAATGGGCCAATTCTATGGAGTAGGTGTTAAGGTTGTCAGGACAAAACTCAATGTAGCGGGATATGGCTTCCATATCCTTTTCAAGCGCAAGAAAGTAATTCCAGTGAAGTTGAGTGCTTGCGGAAGGTTTGGTGCTCATATTAAATTACTTCTTTGCGTTCGCCGATAAGAAATCGTTTGCGAATATTTCCGCGCTTTTCTCTATTTGCTGCAATAGAACTTCTTCAGCCTTAACCTTTCCGACCGTTCCAAATGAACCGCCCTTCTCCCACACCCTAACTGGTGTGATATGGCATTCGCCCTTCCGCCAAATGTAATTGTCTTCTGTTACGCTTTGCAGAATGGCATAGGAAATTAAGTTATCAGCAAGAATCAAGCCCTGCACATTGAACGCTACTACGTGTTCAGATTGAGGATTGATTGGCACATTATTACGACGTAATGCCAATTCGTATTTCGCTCTAACTGCGTTTTCGCTTATCACCGTTTTAATAGAATCATCTACGGTAATGTTAACCTTTACGTCCGTCATATTAAACAGCATTTGCCCTGCGGTGATGAATGTCGCATTTTTCATTTGGTCGTGAATCGCTTTCGCGTATAAATGCTCAGGAGCGGTGTTTACTGAGAGTTTGACGATTTTCTCAACCGCTTTGGTGCTGGTCAGAGTTTGGGCTTCTGTTTTAAAGACCGTTCGGGGATTGAAAAAATATAACCCAGCAAAAAGAACCGCTGCGCAAACACTGATACCAAGAGGCAACCGCGCTTGCCTTGTTGAAACGTTAGAATTGTCCATAGTTGTATTTCGGGTTGAACCTTTGACGGGAGGATTATTGCCGCTAACGCTGAACGTCGTCAAGGATATGGGTGCCTAAAACGGTGGTCTGCCATGCAGGAAGATTTATAATTCTGCGCTTAAACTGTAATTGAAACGCGCTAAACTTTAAGCCAACATGCGGCATTATGAGTTTTGACAATATTTGCGGCAATTTGCTTGCGAATCTGATTTGGGTGCCCCTGGCTTGGGGAGCGTTTCGTCTGCGAGCGCGGTTTAAGGCTGACTCGGAGAAGCGCAAAGAAATGGCTGCCGTTTTGGGGGCATTATTCTCTCACGCATCCGACCTCCCATTGAGGCAAGATGGCGTTTTGTTGGCTGAACTTGTGATGGCATCAAGTCGTCGCCTGCTCGCAGAGAATCACTTTTTTACATTGGCGTGCCTTATCTCATTTTTTGGTGTGGTTATTGCAGCCGAGGTTCATCCAAATCGGGGTAATTTGTTGTTTTTGGCATGTGGTTTTTTGCCACTATGCAGTTGCGCCTATTACACGCTGAGGTCTTCAAATGACATAGAAGCCTATGAAGCAAGCGTGATTTCAGGACTCAATCGGCGAATTCAAGAGAAGACCAAAGGACAAGCCCCCGCACAGATACCGCCAGCGAAGCAAGTTGCTTGAGCAAAGCCCCTTGATTTTATTGGGAGTTTGTCCATTCGTTGGGCCACGAACTACATTTATCATATCTTTGCGGTGGATGGTCTGCGAATCGCGATCATCTCGGGGATCTTGATTGGCCTGTTGCGGGTCCTGGGCATCCCCCGGGCTGGTTGCGGCCTCATGGTCGTGCCGCTGATATTATTTTACACCGCCATGACGGGTTGGCCGGCGTCGGCCGTTCGCGCCATCGTCATGGTAATAGTGGTGTTCGGCGGTTGGGTGTTGAAACGTCCGCGTGACCTGATCAACTCGCTCGCCGCCGCGGCCATCCTGATTTTGGTGGCGGAACCGCGCCAACTGTTCCAGGCCGGGTTTCAGCTTTCCTTTTTTGTCGTGCTTTGCATCGTGCTGATCCACCCCTTCTTCGATGCGCTGGGCAAACGACTGCTCCGAACGGACCCGCTGCTGCCGGATGAGTTGCGACCGCGTTGGCAAAGAATGCTGCAAGCCCCGGCCCGTTGGCTTATCGAACTGCTGCTCACCTCAATGGCGGCGTGGCTTGGCTCCATTCCCCTGGTGGCCTATTACTTTCATCTCATCACGCCGGCGAGTGGTCCGGCCAACGTGTTCGCCGTGCCACTGTGCGCGTTCGTGCTGATTGCCAATCTTTCGAGCCTGTTGCTGGGCGCGTGGTTTCCGTGGGCGTCCGAGCTGTTCAATCATGCGGGCTGGTTCATGATGAAAAGCATCCAGGTGACCAGCGCGTGGTCGGCGGATTGGCCGGGGGCTTATTTTTATCTGCCGATGCCGAGCCGGTTCACCTTGGGCCTCTACTATCTGATTTTGCTGACGGTTTTGACGGGCTGGCTGTTTCGGGGCGAATGGCGCAAGTGGAAGATTGCCGGCGTGGCGTTGCTGAGTGTCGTCTGGTGCGTGCAATGGGTTCACCAGCGACCCGTGACGCAGGTGACTATTTTACCGCTGAATGGCGGTCATGGTGTGCACGTCCGGTCGCCGGGCTGGGGTAATGAGTGGCTGATCGACTGCGGCGATGATGCCTCCGTGGAGGCGGTGGTGAAGCCATTCCTGCGCGCGCAAGGGGTGAACCGGCTGCCCCATTTTATTTTGACCCATGGGAGCGCCAGCTACACGGGCGGGGCGGAAGCGACTTTCAAACTATTCCGGCCGGAAAACATTTACGCGAGCCCGGTTCAATTCCGTTCGCCCAGCTACAAGGCATTCCAACAGACCGGCCATCTGAGGCCCGAGTGGAAAGAGCCGTTGCAACGGGGGAAATGTCTCGGGCCCTGGACGGTGTTGCAGCCGGCGGCGGACGATCATTTTGCCAAGGGCGAAGACAATGCGCTGGTGCTCCGCAGGGAGATCGATGGCACGGCCATCCTGCTCCTGGCCGATCCGGGTAAACCGGGCCAGCGCGCCCTGCTCGACCGGACGAACAACCTGCGGGCGGACGTTGTGGTGGCGGGCTTGCCCAGCGAAGGCGAACCACTCAGTGATACATTGCTCGACGCGATTCAGCCGCAGGTCATCATCATCGCAGATGCTGAATACCCCGCCACGAAGCAAGCCAAGGGAGGCCTTAAGACACGCCTGGCACGCAGAAATGTTCCGGTCCTCTACGAGAGCAGTTCCGGCGGGGTGACGCTGGAAGTGCGGCCAGGACGGTGGGATTTGCGGGCGATGGATGGGACGCGGATTTCCAGAAAGAGCGGCGATCAATAGGTTTGCGAGACGCGATAGAACTTCTGGCTGTTGGTGGAGACGCCATTGTCGATGAATTGATTGGTGCCAAGCGTATTCGCGAGGGTTCCGACGGCGGTCCAATCGATCAGGTTGGTGGAGGAGTAAATGGTGTAGTTCTTGCCGGTTTGACCTTTTAATTTGAGAGTGAACTGGCTGGTGCCGGCGAGCTGGGCACTCACCACCTCAGGCGCATGAACCAGGCCCGCGCTGCCGCTGGAATAAATGGCGCTGATTTCCGTGGCGTTCAGCGCGCGGTTGAAGGTCATGATTTCATCCAGGCTGCCGAGCAGGAAGTCCACATATTTGGCCGAAGAGGTGATGTAGCCCGCGCCAATATATTTTCTTGGCAACGGGATACTGTTGGTGAGCGAGGCTTTCAAAACGCCATTGGCATAGAGGCTGGTACCGGTGCTGGTGCCCACGAAGGTTAGGTGGGTCCAGGTCCCCGCCGGGACGGTGTAGGCCGGGCTGAAGATGTAATCGCCCACGCCCAGCACCGTCAAGCCCACCTGACGGGTGAGGTTGTATTGCTCCAGCTTGAGTGAGTAAGTGCCGTCTTCGAGCAAGCCGGAGGAAGTCTGCGGCGAATTTTGGCGGTTGACCCACAGGCAAACCGTCCACGGCACCGGCAAACTCGCGGCGCCGGTGGTGATCAAGCCGTTGGTGCCGTCGAAATGGAAGGCCAACTCGCGCTCGCCGGGGGCGTAGTAAAAGCCGCCCTGCGGTGTGCCATTGGCGGTGCCAAAAATATCAATGGCGCTCCCGTCCGCCGTCCACCAGTTGACCATCCCGGAGGGGGCCACGATGCTGCCTGGGGCGTTGGTCAAGAGCTCCTGGACGGAGAGATAGGCGGTGTCGCTGGTGGTGGCGCCGATGTTGTCCGTCAGCAGCACGGCGTAGGCCCCGGCGTTGGTGGCTTGCACGTCGGTGAGCGCATAACTGCTGGCGGTTGCGCCCGCAATGTTGGTCTGGCTGAACTGCCATTGGTAGTGGAGCGTCCCGCTGCCGGTCGCGGTGACGGAGAAGGCTGCGTTCGTGCCGGGTTTCACCGTGAGGCTGGCGGGCTGGCTGCTGATGGCGGGGCCGATCGTTGTAACGACCATCGTTGCATTCAATTGGGCAAGGGTGCCGTTGAAGATGTCTCCATCGACATTGCCCGATATGCCCGCGACCGACCCAGTATCAGTATATTGCCAGAAGGTCCATGTGGACCAGGGACTGTATCCAGGAGCGCCGGTCTGTGCGCTTGCTTGGGAGTAGTTCCACTGGGCGATGTCTGAATTCCATTTCGTGACCGTGCTGTCAAGCCAGGTGCCCGCAAAGGAACTGGAGGCGTAGATGCACGGCTTGAGCTTGATGCCCACCGCCGCGGCATTATTGGAGAGGGTGGTGCACCATTGGTTGACCCACTGGGACAGCGTGGTTTTGGTGTACGCAGCGCCGGGGGCCTGCTCGACATCCAGCATCGGCATCAAATACCCACCGCCGCCTTTGAGATAATTCTTGCTCTGGCTCCAGAAGTAGTTCGCTTCCGAAGTGGCGCCGGCCGTGCCGGTATTCACGTCGTACCGGGCGTAATGATAGGCGCCGATCAGCACACCGGCGGCTTTGGCGTTCACCTCGTTGATGTTGAAATCCACATCGAGAAAGCCCGTCCCCTCCGTGGCCTTGGCCCAAGCGAACGCGACTCCGGAACCCTTCACGCTCGTCCAGTTGATGCTCCCACCCTGATAGCTGGAGACGTCAATCCCGATCGGGCGTTGAGCCAGCGCACGCCCCGGCCCAAACACAATCCCCAAGCTGATGATGAGAACCGACGTCCAATTAGACAAAAGGCGAGACGATTTCATAACTAAGATGTGAAGCACAACCGGCAAACTCCAAGCGCACGAATGCGCCGTTTATAATTTTGTCCGCGGACTTTATTTGACTATTTGTCTATTTGCAAGCTCGATGGAGCCAAAAACGTCGAAACAGTCAAAACGACACCGGCGGAAGGGTGTGTGCGCGCCCATCGGTTTGGGTCTGCTTGGGTTGCCGCCGACGAAAGAGTCTCGACCCTGCCGTTAAGGACCAAGCGCATTGGCTCAAGGCCACCCATCTGGGATGGGTTCATGCGGCTCCCATGGCGGCGTTGTTCTCTGGGGCGCAAAACCGGGCAAAAGGATGTCTGTACCCGATACTGCTGAATTTGCGTGCGCCTTATCTTATTATGCACCGCAGAGGCTGCCATCAACAACCACATCGGAGGTTCCCATGCCAACGGTCAAAACCAAAACGAAATCCCGGGCTGCGGTGACCGGGAATCCACGCAAAAAAGTAGTCAGAGCCTGCACGATCAGGAGGAGTCCCGAAGAGCTGTTTCGGTTCTGGCGTCGATTGGAGAATCTGCCCACTTTTGCGAAGCACCTCGTTGCCGTCACCCAGACATCGGACACTGAATCACGTTGGGTGGCAAAGTCGCCGACCGGGCACACGGTTGAATGGGACGCCTTGATCATCAACGAGCATGAGAATGAATTGATCGCGTGGGAATCGAAGCCGGGGTCGGAGATTCAAATTGCCGGAACGGTCCGTTTCCAACCCGCGCCGGCGGGGCAAGGCACGGAAGTGGTAGTCGCATTTGAATACGTGCCGCCAGGGGGCAGAATCGGGGAAATCATCGCCAAGCTCTATGGCGAAGAGCCGGAGTTGCAGGTGGAGGATGATTTGATGCGGCTTAAAGCGTTGATGGAAGCGGGAGAAATCCCGACCACCGAGGGCCAGCCAACGGGCCGCGACCAGAAGAACGTACGGAGGTGCGAATGAGAGCGGTATGTTGGTATGGAACGCACGATGTCCGGGTGGTGAACGTGCCGGAACCAAAGCTCCTGAACCCGCGCGACGCGATCGTAAAAATCACGTCCACGGCCATCTGCGGCTCCGATCTGCATTTGTATGACGGCGTTATTCCGAGCATGGAAGAAGGGGATATTCTCGGGCACGAGTTCATGGGCGAGGTGATGGAAGTCGGCAAAGGGGTGAGGAATTTGAAGCCGGGCGATCGCGTGGTGGTGCCGTTCGCAATCTCGTGCGGCCGCTGCCATTACTGCGAACACCAGTTGTTTTCACTATGCGATAATTCCAACCCGAACGCCGCGAGGAACGCCAAGCTGAACGGCTTTTCCGGGGCCGGGCTTTTTGGCTATTCGCATTTGTACGGCGGCTATGCCGGCGGGCAGGCGGAATACGCGCGGGTGCCTTACGCCGACGTGGGGCCGATCAAATTCCCGGAGGGCCTCACGGATGACCAGGTGTTGTTTCTTTCGGATATCTTCCCCACGGGCTACATGGCGGCGGAGCAATGCGACATCAAGCCTGGCCACGTGGTGGCGATCTGGGGTTGCGGACCGGTGGGGCAGTTCGCGATCCGCAGCGCGTTTCTGCTGGGGGCGGAGAAGGTCGTCGCCATTGATAACGTGCCGGAACGGCTGCGCATGGCGGAGGAAGGGGGCGCGGTGACGGTTTCGTCAGAGGAGGATGTGCATGAAATTTTGAAGCATATGACGGGTGGACGGGGACCGGATGCATGCATCGACGCGGTGGGGATGGAAGCGCATGGCTCGACCTACGATGTCGTGAAGCAAACCGTGAAGCTGGAGACCGACCGTCCCTATGTGCTGCGCCAGGCGATGCGAATCTGCCGCAAGGGAGGGACGCTTTCGATACCGGGGGTGTACGCGGGTTTTGTCGATAAGATACCGTTTGGCGCCGCTTTCGCGAAGGGACTGACGCTCAAGATGGGCCAGACCCACGTGCAACGCTATTTGCAACCGTTGTTACGGTTGATCCAGGATGGGAAGATTGATCCGACGTTCGTGATTACGAATCGCGTGGCGCTCGCCGATGCGGCCGATGCCTATGATCTTTTTGCCAAGCGGCGGGACCATTGCATCAAAGTGGTGCTGAAACCCCATGAGATACCACCACCCGAAGAGGTGGCGAGGGCCACCGTCAGAGCCCCGAGAGAGGGGGAGACGGAAGAGGAAGTGGCCTTCAGCGTGCCGCGCAGCAAGCGCCTGCGCCGGGAGTAAGCACGCGCCGCAGGGCGATCATCACGGCGTAATTACCACGCGGACTTGGTCGCCGAACTTTTCCAGGCGGTCCAAAGTCTCGTTGATCAGCCGGGCATCAAGGGGGATTGTCTGCGTGATGACTTCAGACAGATTCAGCTTGCCGGTGCGCACCCACTCGATGAGCAAGGGCAGTTCCTGCGCCAGATGGTCGGAGACGCCAATGATCTCCGCTTCCTTGTTGAGCACCTCGGAATAGGGTGCGATCTCGAACGTTTTGTTGGTTATCCCAACCAAAAGCGCGCGGCCCTTGATGGCCAGGCATCTGACGGCTTGCTGCATGGTCAGGGGAAGGCCGATTAATTCCAGGGCGACATCGACTCCCCGGCCGTGAGTGGCCTGCTGGATGGCGGCGACGGGATCGGTTTTTGCGGCATCGATGGGAATGGCACCAAGCCGTTGCGCCATGGCCAGTTTGGCGGGTTGAATGTCCACCGCGTAAATTTCCCCGGCGCCGCAAGCACGAGCCAATTGGACCGCAGACACTCCTAGACCACCGACGCCAAAAACCGCGACGGATTCGCCCGGCTTGAGCCGCGCCTTGTTGAGCGCATGCAGCGAGGTAGCGGAGGAACACATCATGATGGCGCCCTGCGCAAAGGGAATCTCGGCGGGGAGTGAGAAAACGCTACGCGCCGGCACCACGTTAAATTCGGCGTAGCCGCCGTCGCGGGATTTGCCGATCATTTCGCCGGAGACGCAGAACTGTTCGCTGCCTTCGTTGCACCAGGCGCAATCGCCGCAGGTGGTAAGGTAATGAACACAGACTCGATCGCCGGGCTTGAAGCGGCGCACTTCCGCCCCGGCTTGTTCCACGACGCCGGCGACTTCGTGGCCCAACGTCAGCGGGAGCGGATGCACGCGCGACTTGCCGGCACGATAATGGGCGTCGGAATGACAAATTCCCGCCGCTTTCACGCGGACGAGCACATCGTGCGGGCCGGGTTCAGGAATAGGAATTTCCTGCAACTCAAGAGGACGGCCCGGTTTAATGAGTCGAACAGCTTTCATGGTTCACCAGAGAGGCGGAGATGCTGACCGCGACGGTGCGGGGTCAAGGACGCTTCGTGGTCCAGGTAACCGAGACATGGCTCGCCTGCGGAATGGGGAACTTTTTCACGACCACGGTCACGGCCTGCGGGTTGTACTCGTTAAAAATCGCATCCGCAACATTAGCCGCCAATTTTTCTATCAATTTCCAGCTCCGGCCTTCGCCGAACTTCAGGAGCATCTGGGCAACTTCAAAGTAGTTGATGGTTTTGGTAATGCGATCGCTGACGGCGGCGACGGAGAAATCAAAGGTTATATCCACGGTCAGGAGCAGGCGCTGGGGTTGGGCGCGTTCCTCGTCGGTGACGCCAACACAATAGAAGACTTCGAGATCGGTAATCGTAATCTTAGACATAACGGGCCTAGAATGGAGGAGGTGCTCAATAACTCAAGAAGGGAAATTGGGACCACCGGGATCGAGCGTGAGGCCGGACACGGTGAGTCTTCCTCCTTTCAAACATCCTGATCTTTAACCACGGCCTCAAGCAAGACGCGCGTGGGTTGGTTGATCGGCATGGCCAAGGCGTCCGCCAAAGAAACCCAAGCGAACTCCCGGGCTTCGTCGTTCAGTTTCACGTCGGGCTGGCCCACGCACTGCGCGGTGTAGTTCAGAAGCACAAAGTGGGCATCGCGATAAAATTCGGGCGAGTGAATGCAGTCCTGAACGAGGATAAATTTTATGTCCGTGAGGTCGAGGTTGGTCTCCTCCTTGATTTCGCGGCGCAAGGCGGAGATGGAATCCTCGCCCCATTTGGTTTTACCGCCGGGAATGCCCCAGAGATTGGACCATTTGTGGGTGCGGACGAGGAGCGCTTCGCTGGCTTCGTTAAAAATCAAAGCGCCGACCGTGACCACCGGGGTGCGGCCGGCTTCCACCTGGTGCAGCGGCGGCTTCAGCTCTTGGTGGTTGGCGATGAGGATTTCGCGCAGTTCCCCCAAATGTTCCACAATCAAATCGGGGTCGCTGGCGCGGAGTTGTTGCAAACCATTATAACCGGTCAGCACCGCGCAGGAGTGAACGCCACCATGTTTGGCGGTGTCGATGTCGTGTTGCATGTCACCGATAAAGAGAGTTTCCCCGGGCTGCAAATTGTTTTCTTCGAGGATGCCGTGGATCCTGGCCGTCTTGTCCACCACGCCGACGTAGGGGCGTTCGAGATATTCCGCGAAGCCGGTGACGGTGGCCTGCACGGTAAAGTGATCCTGGTGAACCGTGCTGAGCAAAAATGTGCGGATGCCGCGCTGCCGGCAGAACTCCAGGAACGCGCGGGCGTGCGGCAACTCGATGACGGAATCCTGAGTGGTCTTGAAATGGCCGTGGAACCACACCTCCAATTGCGGCAACGGAATGTGCGGAACGTAGCGGTCGTAGAACTTCGTGAAAGGCAGACAGAACTCGGCGCGAAACTGTTCCAAGGTCAACGCCTCGCGCTCGGCGAGGGCCAGGACGTGGTTGGTCGCCTTCCAGACAGCGGGCAGATCGTCCACCAGCGTCCCCGACCAATCGAAAATGATGTTCCGAATCATGAGACAGTGTAACCGGAGCGGGCGGCGAGGCAACAGTTTGGAATTGGTGTCCGTGCCTTAGCTGGCGCAAACGAGATCGCGCTCGGCGCGAGCCAACTCTTTCCAATCACCGGCCGCCAGATCACCCAGTTCGAAATTGCCGATGCGGACGCGGATCAACCGCAAGGTCGGGTGGCCAATCGCGGCGGTCATCCGTCGGACCTGACGGTTTTTACCTTCGATCAGTTCCAGACCAACCCAGGCGGTGGGAATGCTTTTGCGTTCGCGGATGGGAGGGACGCGCGGTGGGACGTCTGGTTGTGGTCCCAACAGCCAGGCGCGACAGGGAAGCGTTTTCCGGTCCTGGATGAGGACTCCCTTTTCGAGTTGGCGCAAGCTCTCCGGTGTGGGAATTTTTTCCACCTGGGCCCAGTAGATGCGTCCGTGGGCGTGCCGCGGGTGGAGCAGGCGCTCATTCAAGTCAGCTTCATCGCTCAACAGCAACAATCCTTCGGAGTCGGCATCCAATCGACCGATGGGATACACGCCCTTGGGCAAACCGAACTCCGCCAACGGGCGGTTAGGCGAGCCGTCAGGCGTGAATTGGGAAATAACCCCGAAGGGTTTATGCAGCGCGATCAGCATGGAGTTAAGAAAAGCCAGACGCGGCAGGAAGGCAAGCGCCCAATCGCTCAAGGCCGGACTTGCACCCGGAACAACTGCGAACGGTTGTGGAGATTGGTGGCGGAATAGGACATCGGGCTACCGGTGGCCTGCAACCAGGCGGTGACCGGCGACCAGAGGCTGGCGTTGGTGCTCGTCAGGACCTGGTAGGCTCGGCCGGGAATGGCCGCCCATTGCAGCTTGACAAGGCCGTTGGTCTGAATGGTGGTTGGAAAGAAGGCAAGCTTGGACGTGGCATCCGTGGGATTGGTGCCGGCGAGGAATTCCGCGTAGTCGGTCATTTTGTCGCCATCGGTGTCGGTGAGTTGGGTTCGGTTGGTGGAGACGGAACCGAAGTAATACTGTTCCCAGGCGTCGGACATATTGTTGTTGTTGACGTCCGCAAAGGTGTAATTGCCCAGGAAGAGCACGGAACCGGAGCCGGCCAGGGTATTCGTCTGGTTCGCCGGAGTTTGATAAAATGGAACATCACCAAAGTGGACCACGTATTGGCCCGGGGGCGCATTGCTGATGGTGGTGGTTTGACCCTGCCCGGATTGGTTCAGCGGGCCGGTCAGTGAGAAGGTGCCCTGGGCAATGTTCTTGGAAATGACGAGTGTGGCCGACGGCTGCGATCCAGCCACCGTTCCGGTGATGGCGATATCATCAACGATCCAGCCGCCGAATTGATGACCATCGCCGAAGTCGATTGCGGCGTAATCCCAAACGATTTGAACCGTCTGCCCAACGTAGGGGGTCAGGTCCACGACCTCCTGGTTCCAGTCGGGTGAAGATAAGCCGGAGAAATCCACGAGCACGGGCAAGGATCCGGGCGGGGTGCTGCTGTTGGTGCTGATCATCACCTGCCCTTGCTCCTCGCCGGAGCCGAAGTCATAACTGTCAAAGAATGTCAGTGTGGCCTGACCCAAGCCGGAAAGATCAATCGGCGGGCTGTAAAGGTAGGAACTGGCGATGAAACCGGGCGTCTCGCCGCTGATATCGCTGGCCCAAGCGTGAGTTCCCGAGTAGGCGCTGGCTTGGAGCACGGTGCTCGGAACTCCCAAGGTCCAGTTAAAGTCACTGGAGAAAGATGGGTCAGGCACGACTTTCCAGCCCGAGGTGCCCGACTCCAAATCGGTGAACCAGGGTGGCTGCGGCGCCTTGAGGGTATGAAAAGTGTAGAAATTGCCCTGGTGGTCCTCGGTGGTGGCGTTGCCGGCATCGTCGCGGCTGACCACCTGATAATAATAGGTGCGGTCCGCCGCCAGACCGGTGAAAGAGACGCTGTGATTGGTGCCTAGCACCGGATTGTACGCCGTGCGGCCCAGCAGGGCGGATTCGCCGAATTGCACGAGGGAATCGGTCGGTTTTGAACTAATCCAGTTCACTGCCGCCTCCGTATATCCCGCCGTGGCGGACACATTGGAGATGGTCGGTGGCACCGTGTCCACCCGGGCGGTGGTCAACGCATCACTGCTCGCGGAGACGTCGAAATACTTCGCGGTGATGACATCACCATTGCCGACGCGCAATTGGTTCGTGCTGCCGGCCGGCGGGTTGGTCGCAACCAGCGTGAGGAATCCCCGGAACAAGCCGGGGTGCGGCGTTTCATTCAGGGTGATCACGGTTTGGTTCGTCGCCGAAGACCGGGAAAAAGTGACTTGCGTATGCCCCAACCCACTCAGGTCGGTGTCGCCGACTTCGACTGTAACTACAGCCGGCAGGGTGTAAACGCTGGAGTCCATGGTGACCCTGCCGACTCCATTTGCGCCCGGAGCGAGGAAGTTGAGCACATTGCGCAGTAGAGCCGCCTCAGTGTTCGGAGCGGTTCCCGCCACGGGAACGGTGTCCAAGGGGAACCCGAGAAAGACGACGCGGCCAGGACTGTCGAGGCCCGGCTTGGGATAAAACATGCCGCAAACCTTGCCGGAGGTGGACTCGAAGAGGAGCGCCGCCGCGCTTGAATTTGGGGTGAAGGTGTCCGAGAAATCGGGCCCGAGGACATCGTCGCCAAACAGATCAATGGTGGGATAGTTGCTATAATCCAGGGTGATGTTGATGCCGGCGGCGGTCGGGTTTCCATCGGCGCCCTGGATCGCGGGCACACCATGCTGGTCGTCGCAATCCGTGCAGGGGAAAAACTGGTTGGCATTCACCTTAAACCCGCCTACATGCAGAACATTGCGGCGGAACGGCACATCGCCCAGCCGGCCGAGGACGCTCATGGAGGACATGAAGAAGGAGCCGCCGCCATTCAGATAGTTTTGAATCATCACCTGCTGCCCCGCGCTCAAAGTGTTGTTGGTGCCATCATAGTAAATGCTGTCGGTCACCCGCCAAATGACCACCTGGAACGGCCGCAAATCGGCGAGCTGCGGCGAACCACGGTCGATGACCTTCCAAAAGCTGTAGCTCAGCCCCGTCGCGGCAAGCGCGTTGGTGTATGAGCTGTCGTCGATCGTGGTGGAACTGTCGTCCGGTTCATAGGCATCGACCAGCAGGACGGTCGGCGTCGGGACGGCAACAAAACTGAAGAAGGCGCCGGAGTTGTTGTTCGTGGCGTTGTTCCCGGCAGCATCGGATGAACTGACGAGGAAGTGGTAAGTTTTTCCGGGGATCAGGTTGACCAGCCTGACCACATGATCGGTGGTGAGCGTGGAATTGGTTGCGGCGAGGTTGAACGCGAAGTTGGTGCTGTAGCGGACGATGGAATTGCCCGGCTCGCTGGTCTGCCAGGTGATGGTCATGACCCCGAGGTCAACGGCGGCTGTGACGCTGGTCAACACCGGAACAGCCAGATCAGCCGCCGCTGTGGCAGCTTGGTTGGTCCCATTCCCGTCAATGTAGTGGGCCTCGACGATGTCGCCGTTATGAATCTCGAGCTTTCCATCTACCACGGCATTTCCCACGACCGTCGCCACCGTGCCCGTGAATGCGCCATAAGTTCCCGAGGCGTGCAGGAGGAAGTTTTCGCCGAGCGGCTCGGTGGTGCTCTTCAGCAGGACGCTGACGGTGTTGCTCGCGGCTGTGGCGGCATCGAGGACTTGGATTTTAAGAGTGCCGGGAGCGTTATAAGCGCTGTGATCGAGGAGGATAATGCCCGCTTTGGGCTTGGGCAGATCGCCGGAGACAACGAGCGCGAAATCCTGATCGATGGCTTGGGTGTCCAAGCGGGCATCCTGC
>JAQGOT010000682.1 GCA_028293465.1 Pedosphaera sp.
GCAGGATCTCGCCAAGGGCCTGGCCAAACATAAACTCGCGGTCATCACCGGTGGCGGACCTGGCATCATGGAAGCGGCCAACAAAGGCGCGGCCAAGGCCCAGGGCAAATCCGTTGGCCTCAATATCGAATTGCCGCACGAGCAGGCGGGAAATCGCTTCGCCAACATCCCGGTCAATTTTCACTACTTCTTTTCGCGCAAGGTCTGCTTTGTCAAATACAGCATTGGCTTTGTCTTCATGCCCGGCGGATTCGGCACGTTGGATGAATTCTTTGAAGTATTGACCCTGGTGCAAACCGGGCGCATCCCCCGTTTCCCGCTAATCCTGTTTGGCCGTGCGTACTGGAAAGGCCTGCTCAAGTGGATTGAAGCCACCTTGGACAAAGGCGCCTTTATCAGTCCTAGCGACCTGAAACTATTCACCCTGACCGATGATCCCCAGGAAGCGATCGATATTATCCTAGATTACGAAAGCAAAATGGGCGCTCCCGTCGCCGTCTCGCAAGCCTTCGCCTGACCCGGAAGGACACGCACCGTGAAACCATTTCATCACCTGCCGCTGGGCCTCCAAGCACCTTTGGGCCTTGAATATTCCTTGGACATTTGTCATTGGTCATTTTTAGCCGATATTGATGCCGGAAATTCATCACGATGTATAAAGTCAGCAAATTAAACAACGGCCTCACCGTCGCCACATCCGAAATGCCCCACATGTCCAGCGTCAGCCTCGGCTTATGGGTCGGCGTGGGCGGGCGCTACGAACCGGCGAAACTGAACGGCGTCTGCCACTTCATCGAGCACCTGCTGTTTAAGGGCACCAAGCGCCGCTCCGCCCGCCAGATTTCCCAGGACATCGAAGGCATCGGCGGTTACCTGAACGCCTTCACGAGCGAAGAAATCACCTGCTACCATTCCAAAGCCTGCCATGATCGTTTCGGCGAATTGCTCGACGTCCTGACCGACATGTTCCTCCACTCCCGGTTCGACCCCGCCGACATCCAAAAGGAACGCGACGTCATCAAGGAGGAACTGGCCATGTATCTGGATCAACCCCAGCATCAGGTCCAGGAAATCCTGAACGAAACGCTTTGGCCGGACCAACCGCTCGGCCGCCCTTTGACCGGCACGGAAAAGACGCTTGATTATCTCACCCGCTCCCGCCTGGTAGATTATCAACGCGAGAATTACGTCACCAATCGCACCCTCTTTACCGCTGCCGGCCGGCTCAACCATCAGCAGGTCGTCAAGGCCATCTCCCGCGTCACGGCCCGGTTCCCGCAGGGTAACAGTCCTGCCTTCGTGCCCGTCACGGACAGCCAGCAGAAACCCACCATCCGGCTGTTCACCAAAAAAACGGAACAGACACAAATGGCCCTCGGCATCCGCACCTGTTCGCGCCATGACCCGCGCCGCTTCGCCCTCCGCCTGCTCAACACCATGTTGGGCGAGAACATGAGTTCGCGGCTCTTCCAGGTCGTGCGCGAGGATCGCGGGCTCGCTTATTCCATTTACAGCTCGCTGAATTATTTCGATGACACCGGCATCCTCACCATTTCGGCCGGGCTCGACGTCGCCAATCTGAATAAGACCCTCAAGCTGATCCGGCACGAATTGGATCAGTTTACCCAGGAGATTCCGTCCATCGCCGAGTTCCGTCGCGCGCGGGATTACATCATCGGCCAGATTGACTTGGGCTTGGAGAGCACCGACAGTCAAATGATGATGCTCGGCGAACAACTGCTCGGTTACGGCAAGATCATTTTGCCCGCGGAAATCAAACGTCATTTGAGCGCCGTCAAGCCCGGCGAAATCCGGGACGTTGCCCGGGCGTTCTTCCGCCCGGAACGAATCAACCTCGCGCTGGTCAGCCCGCTCAAGTCAGATCGAGGATTGCTCAAAACGCTTTGCGGTTAACCGTAAACACTCGCGAACCTTGGCCCATGCGCCCGCTGCTCCAGGAAATTACCACGCAGCACACGCCCGAATCGCTCGTTGAGCGGTTGTCGGGTGAACCGGGCGTCGTCCTCCTCCGCAGCGCTTTGTTCGATTCCGCGCAGGCCCGTTACTCGTTCGTTGCCGCCCGGCCTTTCCTGACCCTGCGCGCCTTCGGTTCCCGCTGCGAGTTGCGCTCCGCCGAACATCACCACATCCAATTCGGCAATCCCTGGCACGTGCTCGATGGCCTCATGGCGCGTTTCGAACTGCTCGACGAAGTGGACCTCCCGTTTCCGCTCGGCGGCTGCTTCGGCTATTGGGGCTACGACCTGAAAAACTTTGTCGAGCCCAAACTCCCGCGCCGTGCCGTCAACGATCTGGAGTTGCCCGATTGCCAGGTTGGTTTCCACGACAGTTTGGTGGCCTTCGACCATCACCTTGGCAAAACCTGGATCATCGCCACCGGTCTGGACCTCGATGGCTCACGAAGCGAACTCAACGCCCAACAGCAGCAGGAGTTCTGGCAAACCCAACTCCTGAGCCCGGTTCAAGATTTTGTCCCGCCGCGCAATCCCGACCCCGCACCCCCATCCCCGCCCCGCATCACCTCCAATCTCACCCGCGCCGATTTCATTGCGAAAGTGGACCGCGTCCAGCGCTACATCCGCGCTGGCGACATCTATCAGGTGAATCTTGCCCAACGCCTCGCGGCCTCCTGCGCTTTTTCCGGTTGGGAACTGCATCAACGACTGGCGGCGGTTTCCCCGGCTCCATTCTCGGCTTACCTCGACTGCGGCGATTTCCAGCTCACCTCCTCCTCCCCGGAACTTTTTCTGCGGTTGAGCGGCCCGCATATCCTGACCCGCCCCATCAAAGGCACCCGCCCCCGCTCGGCCGATGCCAACCGCGACGCCCAACTCACCTACGAACTCCAGACCAGCCCCAAGGAGATGGCGGAATTGGTGATGATCACCGATCTGTTGCGTAACGACCTCGGCCGGGTCTGCGAATACGGTTCGGTGCAGGTGCCTGAACTCGTCCGCTTGGAACGTTATCCCCAGGTGCAGCATCTGGTCTCCACCGTGGAAGGCCGCTTGCGTCCCGGCAGGACCCACTTCGGCGCTTTCGCTTCCTGCTTTCCCGGTGGGAGCATCACCGGCGCGCCCAAAATTCGCGCCATGGAGATCATCGACGAACTCGAACCCATCACCCGCGGCCCCTACACCGGTTCGCTCGGTTATCTGGGCTTCAACCGCGAAAGCCAGCTCAGCATTGCCATCCGCACCGCCATTCTCAAGGAACATGCCGCTTACTTTCATGTGGGCGCCGGCATTGTGGCCGATTCCATTCCCGCCGCCGAGTACGAGGAAACCATTGCCAAGGGCCGCGGATTCCTCGCCGCGCTCGGGCTGCAATGGCAGACCGATTTTTCTCCACTTCCCCTCTCCTGATCTGCTAGGGTTGGCTCAACCAAGCGGGTAAGCCCGGCATTATCTGATGACCTTTTTGCCCATCGTGGATCGGGAATTGCGCGTCGCCGCGCGGCTTACCAACACGTACAAGAAACGTGCGTTGGCGGCGGCATTGGTCGCCGCCGTCGCCATGGTGATGTTGCTGTTTGGTAACCTGACCTCGTCCCGCGTCCGGGTTGGCGGGGCCATGTTCGGAACGCTTTCCTATATTCTGCTCGCCTTCTGCCTGGTGGAAGGCGCGCGAAAAACGGCCGATTGCCTGAGCGAAGAACGCCGTGAAGGCACTCTCGGCCTCCTCTTCCTTACGGACCTCAAAGGCTACGACATCATTCTCGGCAAGCTGGCGGCCACCTCGCTCACCTCCATTTATGGATTGCTCGCCATGCTGCCGATCCTGGCGTTGTCGCTCCTGTTGGGCGGCGTGACTCAAGGCGAATTCTGGCGGCGGGCGCTGGCCCTCACCAACATCCTTTTCTTTTCGCTCTCAGCCGGCATCTGGGTTTCCGCTCGGAGCCGATCGGAACGTCGGGCCCTCGTTGGCACGCTCTGGGTTATCGTGCTGTTCCTGGCCGTACCGCCGCTGACGCGGGTAATTGTCGTTTCTCACTTCAATCCCGCTTATCCATTTTTTCACTCACCGGAAGCGATGTACCGTATGACTGCGGCAGGTTATTGGCAGTCCTTGTTGTTCACCCAACTCATCAGCTGGTTCCTGCTGGCTTGGGCCTCCTTTTCCGTCTCGCGGCTGCAAGCGGATGAGGTAATCACCGTTAGCCAGTCGCGCTGGCGGCAACGTTGGCATCGGTTTGAATTCGGTGATGCGCAAAAGCGCGCGAAACTCCGGGCGAAATTGCTCGATATCAATCCCGCCCTTTGGCTGGCCGGCCGTGGCGCGGGCCAACGCCTGTTCCTCTGGTGCTTCATCGGGGTGGCGGGCCTCGCCTCGGCCATCACTCTCTCCACGTCCGGAGGCAATCTCTTCGCTTTGCTGTTGGGGATTTTCGTCATCATCAATTTTCTGATAAAAACGCGCCTGGCTTCCCAAGCCTGCCATTGCCTCGCGGAAGCCCGCCGAAACAACGCGCTCGAGATGCTCCTTTCCACCCCGCTGACTGTTCCTGAAATCCTCCATGGCCAGATTCTTGCCCTGAAACGGTCTTTCCTTCTGCCCGTAGTCGTCACCTTGGCGGTCGAAATCGTCGGGTGTTTCGGCGGCCTTCTCATTTTCGGCGGCTCGAGCAGGGGGCAAACCTTTTTGGCGATGGGGCTTTCATTCTTTGGCATCTCGGTTTACCTGGGAACCTTCGTGCTGGATCTGCTGGCGGTGACCTGGGCCGGCATGTGGTTCGGGCTCTCCTCGCGGAACGAAACCCAAGCGACCTTCAAAACCATTCTTTATGTCCTCGTTCTGCCCTGTTTCACGGCCGTTTTCTCCTGCTTCGGCGTCCCGCTCTTCGTCGCCTCCTCCGTCATCTGGATGCTTTGGGCCAGGCAAAAAGTGCGGCTGGAATTCCGCACCCTCGCCGGTCAGCGGTTCGACATCGGCGAGGCAACGTCCGGTTGGTGGCCGTTCAAAAGGAGCACCTACACCCGCTTGCCTCCCCTCATTCCGGCCCCAATCCCAGTCTTGAACCCGGATTTTCACGGTCCCGCCCCCAACGAGAAAAAATGAGCCTCCTCGCCCTGTCGATCCACCCACTCGTGCTCCTCAAAACCAGCCCGCACCTGGCCACCCTCCCCTCTCGTCCGTATGCAGAACATCCTTGTTTTCTGCGGCCAAACCGGCTATTCGTTGGGTTGCCTTAATTATAAAATGCCATGCTTTCGCCAGAGCCAAAATCAGCGTGCGGAACCTCACCGCGCGAAATCTCCCGTCTCCATTGCGCCATCCACCAAATCGCCTCATCGACTAACCGCCATTCATGATTAAACTGACCATCTGGCGGCGGCTGAACACCCCGTTGGCGTTTCTCACCTTCCTCCTGCTCGTCGGGGCCGCGCTGGCGTGGTGGGTCGAGAAATCTCGCCTGCAAGCCGATCGCCGCAGTGATGATCTGATCGCCAGCACCGCCCGCGTGCGCCTCGAATTGGTGCAGTTGAGCGATTCCTTGCGGGGCCTGCTGTTGGATCCCAAAAGCGATGCCGACCGCAAGAGCAACGCGATGGCGGAAAACGATCTGGGGGGAGTGCTCAAGGAGATGGAAAAGAAATACGGCTCGCATGCCGAATTGACGAATTCCTTGTACAACCTTCTGGATTACGTCACCAAGACTCTCGATCCTTATCAGGCCAAGCTCCTGGAATTACAGGACAACGATCCCGCGGCCGCCCTCGTTCAATATGCCAAAACCTTCCCCGCCATGCGCGAGAAGCGTGACGACCTGCTCGCAAAGTTCGTCCAGCAAGGCCAACGCGCCGCCCGGGAGGAATTGGACGGCACGAGTCTGGAATCCCGGCTCGGTCTCGGTGGCATCCTCATCATTCTCATCGCCAGCATTTGGGTTGGAGCCTACTTGTCCACGAGCGTCACCAAGCCGCTCGCGCTGCTGGTCGAAGCGCTGGAGCGGATGCGCCGTGGCGATTTCACCAAACGCCTCGCGCTGGAACGGCGCGATGAATTCGGGGTGCTGGCGGACGGCTTGAACCGGCTCGCTGATGATCTCTCCGTCCTCGTCGGCCAGGTGCAACGCTCCGGCATCCAGGTCAACACCACCGCGACCGAGATTGCCGCCACCGCCAAGCAACAACAAAGCACCGCCACGGAAATCGCCGCCACCACCGCGGAAATTGGCGCCACCTCCAAGCAGATTTCGGCCACCTCCCGGGAGTTGGTTAAAACCATGAACGAGGTCAACGATGTCGCCGAGGACACCACCCACCTTGCGGGCAGCGGGCAGGCCGCCATCTCCAGCATGAAATCCACCATGCGCCAGATCATGGAAGCTTCGGGGTCGATCACCGCCAAACTCGCGGTGCTCAACGAAAAAACCAGCAACATCACCTCCGTCGTCGTCACCATTACCAAAGTGGCTGACCAAACCAATCTCCTTTCGCTGAACGCCGCCATTGAGGCGGAGAAAGCCGGCGAATACGGCCTCGGCTTCGCGGTGGTCGCCATGGAAATCCGCCGGCTCGCCGACCAGACGGCGGTGGCCACCTATGACATCGAAAAAATGGTCAAGGAGATGCGCTCCGCCGTTTCCGCTGGCGTCATGGGCATGGATAAATTTTCGGAGGAGGTGCGCCGCGGCGTTGATGAGATTCGCCAGGTCAGCACCCAGTTGGCCCAGGTCATTCACCAGGTGCAGACCCTCACGCCGCGTTTCCAAACCGTGAACGAAGGCATGCAATCGCAAGCCACCGGTGCGCTCCAAATCAGCGAGACCCTCACCCAGTTAAGCGAGGCCGCCCACCAGACGGCGGAATCACTCCGGCAATCAAACCAGGCGATCGAACAACTCAACGAAGCGGCCCGCGGTTTGCAAAGCAGCGTCACCCGCTTCAAGCTGGAGGAAACTCTCCGCCCATGATGTTCCTCCTCTTTCAACTTGGCCGCGACCGCTATGTGATCCAGGCCAGCCACGTCCTCGAAGTCCTGCCGCTGGTGGAGCTGAGCAAAATTCCCGCCGCCCCGCGTGGCGTCGCCGGTCTCTTTAATTATCGCGGCCAGCCCGTACCGGCCGTTGATTTGAGCCAGCTCACCCTTGGCCAACCCGCCCGCGATTGTCTCAGCACGCGCATCATCGTTATCAATTACCCGGACGAGCACTGCCATCCGCGTCCGCTCGGCCTGATCGCCGAACACGCCACGGAACTTATCCGACGGCCCGTGGAGGATTTTGCGCAACCGGGCTTGGTGCTGGGCGACGTTCCCTATTTGGGGCCCGTGTTGATGGATGGCCAGGGAGTTATCCAATGGGTCCATGAGCAACGCTTGCTCCCCGACCGCGTCCGTGATTTGTTGTTTTGCGAAACCGTGGAGTCGAGCTCATGAACTCAATCGAACAATTGCTCCGGCAAAGCATCGGATTGCACGCGCCCGCCATCGGGCCGGCTTCGATCGAACGGGTTGTGAATGCACGCATGCAGAGTCGTGGCCTTAAGCGATCGGAGGATTATCTCGAGCTGCTGAAAAAATCCCCCGTGGAATGGAACGCCTTGGTCGAATCGGTGGTGATCACGGAAACCTGGTTCTTCCGCGAGCCGCAAGCCTTGGCGGCCTTGGCCCGCCTGGTTTTGAATGAATGGTTGCCCGCTTATCCCACCGGGCGTGTACGGCTTTTGAGCCTTCCCTGCGCTTCCGGCGAGGAACCTTATTCGATGGCCATGGCCTTGCTGGATGCTGGCGTCCCGCCGGATCGTTTCCACATCGATGCTGCCGATATCAGCGCGCGCGCGCTCATTTCAGCCGAGCAGGCCCGCTATGGCCGAAACTCCTTCCGCGGTCAGGACCTGGCTTTTCGAGACCGGCATTTCCAATCCACCCGGGAGGGTTACGTGTTGAAACCCGCCCTGCGAAAGCAGGTTCACTTTCATCAGGCCAACGTGCTGGAGGCTGGCTGGCTGAAGGAAACCGGCGGTTACGATTTTATCTTCTGCCGAAACCTTTTGATTTACTTCGATCGCGCGAATCAGCAGAAAACCCTGCAAGCCTTGCGGCGGTTGCTGATCCCCTCCGGCGTTCTCTTTGTCGGCCCCGCCGAAATGTCGCTCGCCATAGTCAGCGGTTTTGTCTCTGCCAACCTGCCGCTGAGCTTCGCCTGTCGGACGGATGACTTGTTAAAGCAACCAGTCAAGCAGCGTCCGCGACCGGATCGACCGCTTCCGAAACGCAACCACTTGGAACGCCTCACAGCGCCGGCCTCGATCTCACCCGTCGCCGCGCGCAAACTTCCAGCGGGCCTCGCTTTCACTGCCTCCGCCGCGCCAGCCGAAAATCCTCCCGTAGATTTGGATCACGCCCAACGACTGGCTGATGAGGGCCGGTTGAGCGAGGCAGCAGCCATCTGCGAAGCTCATCTGCGTCAATTCGGCGTTTCCGCCCAAGCCTATTACCTGCTCGGATTGGCGCGCGACGCCGTCGGGGCCGCCTCCCAAGCCGGCGAGTTCTATCGCCGCGCACTCTACCTCGACCCCGGCCACTACCAAACCCTCGTCCAATGGGCTTCATTGTCGGAAAAGAACGGCGATACCGCGCGTGCGCGGATATTGCTGACGCGCGCTGAGCGAGCCAAACCAACCGCCTTGGAGAGTTAACCTGTGGATCCGCGCCATCCAGCCCCCGATGATCTGACGCCCGAACCCGGCGGGCGCGCGGTCGTTCCCGATGGCATCTTCGATTGCTGGAGCAAGGTGGGCGTCAGTGGCGACGGCACCTGTCCCGAACTGACGAAACTCATTCATTGCCGGAATTGCCCGATTTACTCCGCGGCGGCAGCACAGTTGCTCGATCGTCAGGTCCCTGCGGAATACCGACGCCAATGGACGGAGCATTTTTCACGCGAGAAAAAACCGGTGGTGCCGGGAAAACAGTCCATCGTCATTTTCCGCATTGGCCCGGAATGGCTCGCCCTGCCGACGCGCGTGTTTCAGGAAATCGCCGAGCAACGCACGGTCCACTCGCTCCCCCATCGGCAGCAGGGAGTCGTGCTCGGCCTCATTAATATCCGCGGCGAACTGTTGATCTGCGTCTCCCTCGGCCGCCTCCTGGGCTTGGAGCAGGTTCCGTTTCGGGAAAAATCCCGCACCACCTATGACCGGCTCGTGGTAACCGAATGGCAGGGCCGACTCCTCACTTTTCCGGTCAGCGAGGTTTACGGGATCCAGCGGTATCAGCCGCAGGAGTTGCAGGAGCCCCCGGCCACCGTGACCGGTGCCAGTTCAAATTTAATCCGCAACCTGCTCGCTTGGGAAAACAAGCTCGTGGGTTGCTTGGATGCCGAACTGCTTTTTTCCACCCTGAACCGGAGTCTCGCGTGAACCACCGGAACCTGGA
>JAQGOT010000719.1 GCA_028293465.1 Pedosphaera sp.
TGGCAAAAGGTGGTTTTCCAAATCACCAAGGCGCGGCCTTACATCACGCTGCCCCGCGAATTTGCCCGCGTGATCAACCTGGACGTGCGGCGGTTTCCCATCCGCATGCAAAACGAGTTTTACGAGCTGTTGGAGGCGGGCGTTGGCTTGCGGGGCTTTACCGAGTGCCAGGACTGGTGCGGTTCGTTGGAGGGTTACGAACGGGGCGTCTTCCCGACGATGGTGGACCTGACGCCGGCCAACCAGCTTTTGCGCGTTTACCTGACGGACCCGCGAGACATCGGCCTGCGCATGTTGGTCGGGCCGTGCCTGGACCAGAACGGGAACGCGGTTTATTCGCAGGACGGCGCGAACAGCGTGAACGGGTTTTACCTGAGTTTCGACCAGCCGTTCACGACTTCGAATTTTATCGTGACGAGCATTGGCGGCATCCAGAAGGACGCGACGTATGGGGACGTGCTGCTTTACCAGGTGGACGCGACGACCGGGGAGCAGGTGCTTTTGTCCCGTTATGCGCCGGATGAACTTAACCCGGCCTATCGGCGTTACTTCATCAACAGGTTGCCGTGCGCGTGCGGGACGACGGGCACCGTTCCCATTTTGGCGATGGCGAAACTGGAATTTATCCCGGCCAACCGCGACACGGACTTTCTGATCATCGGGAACATCCCGGCCTTGATCGAGGAATTCAAAGCCATCCGTTGGGGCGGCGCGGGCGGGTCGGTTTGCCGGCGGGCCGGGGGGCGAGGGCGAGGCAGCGCCAACGGCCACCATGCCCGGCGAGATAGTCCTGAATCTCCCTCAGAACCGATTTGGGGCGCGGTTCCAGGAGTTGTTGCATACGGATTGGTAACTGCATCATCACCTGCGTTTAAGAAGGGAAAAAGCGAAAGTAAAGTGAATTGGAACGCCGGAAAAAATGCGTGTTGACAAGGAACAGCCGGCTGACTTAAACACCGAAATTGTTAGTGAATGATGTTAGATGAAGTCCAAAAATTATCATGAAATCCATATCAGAAAGCCAGCCAGCCAAGGACGTTTCCATTCAGATACCTACGTGCGTAACCTTAAAACCTTCAACCCCAGCGGAGCATTGTTATGGGGCGACGCGTTGATTGGACGGAGGCGGAGCACAAGGCCTTCGCGGCAAAAGTTTTCCAGAAGTGGAAGCAGACGCCGTTTGAAAACCTGACGACGTTGGGCAAGCAGGTGATGGCCAGCGATTGGCCTCAGGAGAGGCGGCGGCACATCAATGCCATCGCGCCCACCGGACTGGCGCCCACGTACCGCGAGTGCAGCCGGTTGATCAGGGAATATCTCGCCCGCGCCGAGGCGGCACCCACCGAAGCCAACACGCCGCCCGCGCCGGAGTTCATCTACGTGGACCGTCCGGTGGCGGCGGACCCCGCCGCGTTCATGGCCGCGCAACCGCTGGAAACGCTCATTTTGGAATTGTCACACCGGCTTTTGCGGCGCTTGAACACCTTGGACGAGATCGCAGAGACGGTCCGGCGGATCGAGGCGCAGGCCGGGAACGGGACGAAGCAGCCGGGGAATCATTTCTCGGTGCCCGCACCCGTGCCGCGGGCGGTGCCGGTGGCGCGGTCGCTCAAGCCGCGCATCGGCATTGTGGGGCTGTTCCGGGACCAGTTCATGCATGTGCAGGAGAAGGCCGGGGAGCGGGCCGAACTGGTGTTCCTGGACAAGGACCTGGCGACCGCCAACATCCCGCCAACGGTGACGGCGGTGATCGTGCAGAAGCACAGCCGCCACATGTGGTTCGACGAGGCGCAAAAGAAATGCGGCAACGAGCATGTGCATTTTGTGGAGGGCGGGCAGACCGCCGTGGTGCAAAAGGTGTACGACTTAACCTCACGCCAATAACCCGATTTGGAACGCAACGAATTGGAATCAAAGTTGCTGGCAACAATTTCACGACTTAATGAATCACAACAACGGGAAAAAGGTCACCACGGATCTCGACTTCATCCGGGTGGTAAGCCAGGGCGCAAGAGACGAAGTGTATTTGCGGCACAACAATCTGAAAGCGTTCACGGTGGAGTGTCGGCCACCGAAGCCGACCAAGATTTTACCGAACAAGGAGTTTGTCATTTATGACGAGGTGGAATGGGAGAAGACGGTGTTGAGTTACATGCGCTGGAAGCGAACCAAGCTGCCCGATTTCAAAATGCCCAACCACAGCGGGCGGACGAAGGACGGGCATCAACATCCCTGGCGGCGGCATGTAGGGCCGAGGCGGCAACCGGGCGGGGAGGAGGACGACCCGGATTGAAGTTGACAGAAGTAACCCGTGTCAGCCATTGTTTTTATGTAATTGCAAAAGATTTAGCGTAGTTTCGGTCCAGGTCTAGTTGAAAACGGCGAATTTTCTCCCTGATAAGACCTGCCCGAGTACACGCGCCTGATCGGCGCATCTTTATCAGGCCGCTTCGCCGTGGCTCAACTAGGGTGCGTCGGGTACGCGCCCTTTGTCTTTTTGGTAAACGGAGGTTCGCTAAACAGCAATCAGACGGAACCTACGACAACCATGCAGGCAACATCCGAACCATCCCCACGCAGAATGTGCAAACCTCACGCGCACAACGGCGGCGAAGCACCCCTACAATGCCCAATTTGGCCCAAAATCCTGGTTGGCCCCCGAAATGCTGGACAGCCATTCATCGGAAGAAAACCTAAATCGCGCCAAGAAACTGCTTTAAAACAAACACTTTCCCTGTTCATTGGGTTTCTGTTGCTCGTCCTGATGTTCACTCAATCCACCACCGTTCAAGCTCAGTCGTTTTACTCGATGGCGCACACCAACTGGCCGCCGCTGCCTTTCGCCCGGCCGGGGCTGGACGTGTATGACCTGGGGAGCAACCATTTCCTGGTCGATGACCGGTTCGTGGAGGAGACCATGCAGATCCTGTCCCTGATGGAGGGTCCGCCCTCTCCCGGCGACGGTACGGGCACGAACGACGGGGTCGGCATCGAGTTCAGCCCCATCATCCATGGCAGCAACGAGCTGTGGTTGGAGATCACTAACCTCACCAACTCCACAGTCTCAGGACTGGTCCACGGCACGGTGGAAGGCAACAGTTACCAATTCCTGAGTTCGACCAACCTCGCGCTGCCCCTGGCCCAGTGGACGCTCGGGCCGATTTTCACCGGCGCGTCCGGGACCAACCAGACGCCGTTCCCGACCAACATTTCGGCGGCCCCGCCGAAACAGTTCTTCCTCGTTCATGCCACCAATCAGGTGGTGTCCATTAGTGTTGCACAAGATCCGTTTATAGGCGGCCCATTTGATTCGGCGGAGCCATTCAACGAAGCAGGAGATCTGGACGGCGAGCAATCCTTATTCGGGCAATCAGCGTTCTATTTCAGCCGCACCGGCAGCGACCTCTCCAGCGGCTTGACCGTCCCTTTCACCATCTCCGGCACGGCGAGCAACGGGTTCGATTACGAGACGATCACCAGCTTTATCACTTTCGATGGGGGCAATGATCAGGTATCGCTTCCGATCAATGCCCTATTTACCGGTACCAATGGGCGGTTCTTCTCTGTGGATGTCAACCTCACGATAATCCAAACCAACTCCTATTTGATTGACACCAACAACGGCCCCTCAGCGACGGTCATCATTGAGCGAAACAACAACGGGAAAGAATGGCTGGAAATTGTTCACACGAATGGTTCACTTGGCCTTGGCATCGGCATGGATTACCACCCGATAAGTAATCTGCTTATTCTTTCTATTGATGGAGGAACCCCGCTTGAATTTAACAGCGTCAACACGAACGGGACACTCGCGCCGTGGTCGGGTATCAGCGGCTTGTCCGAAGAAGTCAAGGTGGCTTGCGTTCCCACCACCAACAACCCCAATTTCCAGCGAGGGGATTTGTATTTTGGAAATGGTGGAGACGGTGGAGTCGGCAAATTGTCAGCGAGCCATTTCGTCTCCAATTTGAATTGGGTTACGCTCACTAACTTTGACGGTTCTGGTGAACCGGCCAATCTGCGCGGAAGTCTCCGATTCGATACCACGGGAGACTGGGGTTTCGACCTGATCGCCGTAACGGGAAACGCTGGTGGCGGCGGTGGTGGCGTTTGGCGCATTCACTCGCAAACCAATTTCACTCAGCTGACCAATCTCAACTGCCATTTGGAAGGCGTCACCACCATCCCCAACAATACCAACAAATACGGGCCATGGGCGGGCAAGATACTGGCGGGGGCGGAGGACGGAGCGCCCGGAGGCATCCCGCCCTGCGTCTTTTCGATTGATACCAACGGCGCGTCAGCACATTTCGATTTCCTCACGATTCACCCGGAGGACATTCACATTATCAAAACCAATCAGGATTTTTACGTAAACGGGCTTGCAGGGTTTGCTAGCGCGGCGATCTTCAAACTTCCCAGAAACTCACCCCTCACCAATTTTGTA
>JAQGOT010000737.1 GCA_028293465.1 Pedosphaera sp.
TGGGATTCCGATTCTGCCGATAAAACGGCTTCCACGTCAAATTGAACTTTGCACAAAACAATCTAATGTTTTGGCTACCAGCGCGTTGTAACTCAATTCACGGGATCGCGACAGTCCAACTCGGCTCATCAGTATGAGCTGGACTCCGTGAGATGTTGTACGCGAGCCATTTATGAAATAATCATCAGCTTTTGGTGCGCCGTTTCCGGCCCCCCTGCTCCTCAATTGTTTCTCCTCATATTCTCCAATCGATGTTCAATGCGGATGCGCTCGCTACGCTTTTGAATTGCTTTTTGCCTTCACTTCTGAGACTCTGGCCGCGTGCCCAGTGAGAAGGTCGTGCTATCCATTGTAATCCCGGTTTTCAACGAGGCAGAGATGCTGCCCAGGCTCTTCCAGGAACTCGATCGAGTCCGGGCTGGCACTTTGCGCGGGCATGGCCCATTGGAAATTGTTCTGGTTGATGATGGCAGCACCGACGCGAGTTGGAGTCTCATCTCCGCCCGATGCCAGCGTGATCTCGCCTGCATCGGCGTGAAATTGTCCCGCAACTTTGGCCACCAATTGGCGCTCGTCGCCGGCCTGGAAACCGCCCGTGGCGATGTCATCGTCTCCATGGACGCTGACTTGCAGGACCCGCCCGAGGTAATCTCGGAAATGCTGGCCGCCCACCACCAGGGCTACGACGTGGTTTATGCCACCCGCGCGGCTCGCGGAAAGGAATCCTGGGGCAAGCGCGTCAGCGCCAGATTCTTCTACTTCGCCATCGAGAAACTCAGCGGCGTGCCGATTCCCCGCAACACCGGTGACTTCCGCCTGATGAGCCGCCGCGCTCTGGCCGAGCTGACGAAACTGCGCGAGTCCCACCGGTTCCTGCGCGGGCTGGTGCCGTGGATCGGTTTCCCGCAAACCCAGATCTTCTACGACCGCGGCGACCGGACCGGTGGCCAGACGCATTATCCCTGGCATAAGATGCTGCGCCTGGCCGTTGACGGCATCGCTTCGATGTCGCAGGCACCGCTGCGGCTGGCCTACGCGGTTTCGTTGATGCTCTTTGCCGTGTTCGTCGGCTACATCCTTTACGTGTTCATCAAGCACCTCGTGGGTGGTGCGGAATTGGTGCCGGGATGGACTTCGATCATGTCCGCCATCACCATCTTCGGCACGATCCAGCTCCTGCTTCTGGGCCTCTTCGGCGAATACCTCGGCCGGGTCTATGAGCAGGTCAAACACCGGCCGCTCTACGTCGTCCAGGAAATCCGGCGGGCCGCGAAGGAAGGGAATGCCGCGACGGTCATCGCCTCAACCGGACAGCTTACGCCGCTCACCTTGCAATGAATATCGCCGAGGCTCCATCGCCGCCCCTCTCCGTCTCCCGCTTCAACGCGCTGAACATCGCCGTTGTATTCCTGACGGTGACGACACTGTTCCGGCTCTGGTACTCGACGCAGCTCGGCTTGGTCCCGGATGAGACCTATTACTGGCTTTGGTCGAAGCATCTGGCCGCGTCCTACACCGACAAAGGACCGGTCATTGCGTGGCTCATCGCCGCGGGCACCTGGCTTTTCGGCGACACGCAGTTCGGCATCCGCTGGATCGGCGTCCTGCTGAGCGCGGGAACCAGCTGGCAAATGTTCCGGCTGGGGCGCCGGCTTTACGACGACCGCCTCGGGCTCCTCTGCCTGGCACTCACCCTCGTGATCCCGCTGTTTGCGGTCGGGGCGATCATCATGACCATCGATTCTCCGAGCGTCTTCTGCTGGGCGTGGGCCATAAACGTGTTCTGGACGGCGCTCGAGACTGGCAAGACACGGCACTGGATCGGCCTCGGACTGGTCATCGGCTTGGGCTTCCTGGCGAAATTCACCAACGGCGTCCAACTCGGCTGCATCGCGCTGTTCCTCCTCTGGTCGGCCCCGCACCGACGCTTTCTCTTCAGCCGTCAAAGCCTTGCCCTGGTCATCGTGTTTACGCTCTGCTCGCTGCCGATCATCTATTGGAACTCCCAAGTCGGCTGGCTCCAGGCGGACGCGCTGCATTCGCGCAGCGGCGTTCAAAGTTCCTTCCACGTTCGCCCGTCTCAATTCTTTCGCTTCGCCGGTGAAAGCTTGGGCGTGATTTCACCACTGATTGGCATCGGCATGCTCGTCGCCGCGATTGGGTTGTTGGTGTCGCGCCGCCGCGATCCGCGCGTCCAGTTCCTGCTCTGCCAGTTTGTGCCCTTGTACGCCCTCTTCAGTTTCTTCAGCCTGAACAGCGCGGGCAAATCCAACTGGCCCGCGCCGGGGCTGATCGCGGGCATCGTGCTCCTGGTGGTTTTCTGGCAGGACCTCGTGCAGCGCCGCCCCGGCTGGCGGCATGCCGTTTACGCGGCGCTGGGAATCGCTCTCCTGATGACTCTCGTGCTGCACGCCGCCGTCCTTGTCCCTTTGCCCGCGACCACCCGCATCATGCGACGCACCCAAGGCTGGCCGGATTATGCGGCGCACATCGAGCGGGCCAGAACGAAATTCAACACTTCGCTGCTGATCGCCAACCACTATTCGCAGGCCAGTATGGCGCAGTTTTATCTGCCCGGCCATCCCACAGTCTTCCTGCCCACCGGTTGGCACCCGCAATTCAAACTCTGGGGCGATTACCCGCTCGCTGCGGACACGCGCGCGCTGTTCATCACCAATGATATCTGGGACAGCGCGGATGCGATCGGCTCCCCGCTGACAGCGCAATTCAAGACCCGGCAACTGGTGGATGATTTCTGGACCCAGCACCAGGGCCGCAACATGACCCGCTTCCAGATCTACCTTTTGACCCGTGACTGAAAGGGAGCCGGACTCTGCGACGCAGTCCCCGGTCTGGTATCCCGGGTTGTTTCCTTCTCACGTATCAAATCAGTCATGCGGTTTCTGGCTCATTTCCGTGTGGCCTTGCACCGGACGACAGGAGAGCATTTACAAATTCCAATCGACACGGTACGGTTCCGGCACTGGTTCCGCTCCCGAAAGTTGGACGTGCGGAGGACTGCCGCGATGGCTCAGACGACCAAGCCTCCCGCGACAATCGCTTTCCTAGGCTGGGCTTGGTTGGCTCGGATGCTCGAATTGCTAAAATCTTTGGCCGATGCAGGACATCAACAACATTCTCTTCATCAAGTTGAAATCCATGGGTGATGTGGTTTTCACCCTCCCTGCCCTCGGTCTCCTCCGTGATAATTTTCCGACTGCGCGGATTACTTATCTCACCTCCGCTGAAAACGCACCCATCGTCGCCTGCTTCAAAGAAGTGGATGAGGTGCTCACCTTGGATCGGAAAATTTTCAAACAGGGGAAACTCCTCGCCATGGGTGCCCAGACCTTCGACCTGTTGCGGCGATTGCGCCGCGGGCGCTTTTCCCTCGCCATCGACCTCCAGTGTTACGCCGAGACCGCCGCGCTGGCTTGGTTCACTCATGCCGACCAGCGGTGGGGTTACCAGCTTGGCGGCCGGCTCCGCCGCTTCGCCTACACCCGTTCCTTCCCAAAACCCGGGGATCTGAACTCCGTTGACGGCAATCTGAAGTTGCTCACGCATTTCGGCCTCAAACCATCCCCCGTCCGCAACCGTCTCCAACTCCCCGACCAAGGCCGCGCCGAAGCCGCGCAGTTCCTGGCGCATCACAACCTGCAACCGGATGTCCCCACGATCTTCATTCAGCCCTTTACCAGCTCTCCGCATAAGAACTGGCCCTTGTCTTCGCACCTTGTAGTGGCCGATTATTGCCGCGCGCGCGGACTCCAACTGATCTTCGGCGGCGGCCCCGGCGAAGTCAGCCTGCTGCAACCGGCCCTCGCCGCGGGCTTCCCGGTCTGCGCCGGTCATTCTCTGGCTGCGGTTGCCTGGCTGGTGAACCAGTCCGCCTTCGTTTTGGGTGGGGACACGGGCTTGCTCCACTTGGCCGTCGCCATGGGCAAACGGGTATTGATGTTGATGGTGCCGTGGGGGCCGGGCAGTTGCACACCGTACGGCCATCCGGATTGGGTGCTCGCCCCGGTCCGCAGTCCTCAACTTTCCGAAATCACACCGGACGCGGTAAATCAAGCCATTGTGAACGCGCTCGGTTCAGAAAGCATTTGCGCCCTCCCGTCCGCTCAACCCCGGAAATAGCCGCCGCTATCGAAGCCGCAACGACACTGGTTCCCCACCCACTTTGAGAACCGCTCCGTCCCCGGTCAACTGCTCAAGACTCACCTCCGCTCGCCCGCTGGGAGTCTCCACGCTCATGGATTCGCCCATTGTGATCGTGTAAGTCTTTACGCCGGTATTGATCATCGCCATCGACTCCCGCGCATTCCTAACCACCCCATTCAGCTTGAAGTGGCTGGCGATCTCACTCCCCAATTTTATTGAATTTGGCGTCGCTACCTTGGTGGCAACGGTCCTGACTGGCTCTGTTGGCTTCTGGATGACCGGGCTCGCCGTTGGTGTTTGATTGACCGCCGGAATCGCGACGGGATGTTCCGCCGTGGTCGCCAGATCGTTCGTGCCGGGCGCGTCCGTCTCCTCATCATCCACGAGTCCCGGGATCGGTTCGTCCACCCGGGGCGTTCGAGCGTGCGCGCGCAAATCGCCCGGCAGCGCTGACAAAATCAGCATCTGCATCAAAAACATCACCGCGTACGACACCGCCACCGTGAACCGGACGTCAACGATATGGGCTCGGGTGAGTTTGAGCAGGCACAACAACAGCACGGCCACGGCGACGTAGTGGCCGACAAAAGGAATCAAATCGAATGCGCTGGCCAGCGTCGCCGAGCCCAGCAGCCCCGGGATGTTGTAGTTCAGGCTCTGCATTCTCAGCAGAATCCAAAGCGCGAAACCCAGCAGCAGCACCCGGCACAAAAGCGCGATGCACAAAGGTATCAGCCAGGGATAGCTGGTTAAAATCAGCGTGTGCGTTGTCATGTTCAGCTCTCGTTGTCTAAATTGATTTCTTCGTGGCGCCCGACCGGCTCGATCTCATTTCGCAACCCGGAAAAAGCCCCGCGCCAAAAGTGCTTTCCTCATTCTTACTGGGCCTTACACAAGCATTCGCAATACCAAGCGGCTTTGAAGCAGCCGATCCAACTTAAGCGGGGCAATCTGTCACCTCATTTTGCCTGAACCACCCAAAAATAGGACACGCGGGGTAGAATACCCGCAGGTTTGCTGCTGGCAGTTGGGTGCGGGAACGAAGGTTCAAATGTCGGCAATGCCTACGCTGGGTGAAGTAATCCGCTCGCCGCGAGAAAATGGGTGAAAGAGTGGTCGGAGCGACAGGATTTGAACCTGCGACGTCTTGGTCCCAAACCAAGTGCTC